>JAOUPQ010000200.1 GCA_029879765.1 Nitrospinota bacterium
AGTGATCCGCGACTCGGACGCCCTGGAGCTGGCGCTGATCGAAAACATCCAGCGGGAGAACCTGAACCCGATGGAGGAGGCCCAGGCCTACGACCGCCTGATGAAAGAGCGGGCCTTCACCCAGGACGCTTTGTCCAAGGCTGTGGGGAAGAACCGATCATCCATAGCCAACTCCCTGCGTCTGCTGCGTCTGCCGGAGAAGATCAAGGACGATCTTTCCGATGGGCGGCTGACCATGGGGCATGCCCGGGCGCTGCTGGCGCTGGAGTCCGATGCGGAGCGAATGGCCATGCGGGACCAGATTGTGGAGACCGGGATGAACGTCCGGGAGGTGGAGCATCAGGCCAGGGCTGTGAAGAAGGGGGGCAAGGGGAAGGTCGCCAAACCGAAGGATATCTTCATCGAGCGGTTGCGGATCGACCTGGAGCGGAAGATGGGCGCGAAGGTAGAAATCCGGCACCACCCAAAGCGGGGCGGCTCGGTGAACATCCACTACGCCGATGTGGATGAGCTCAATAGAATCAGTGAGTTGATGGGATAACGGCAGGCGCCGACCTCGTCAGGGGAGATATACAAGGCTCTCCACTCCTCCAGTTGCGGAATAGCGATCGGGGAAGTGGAGAGCTTTTTTATTGATGTGCATTGAGGGAATAGTAGTCAGCTTCCCTACGGAGTGTGAGTGGAGCCAAGGCCAGCGAATATCTGCTATCATAGTCTTGCCCAGCATCAGGTTTCATTTCTGAACCTCCCGGATAATATTCCCAAGATAAGCCGGTAAATCTGTGATTTACCTTTATGATTTCAAAATACTTAATATTATTTGGATTTGATTCCATATCATCGGCCCAAAAGTCGATATAAACAGTATCTCCATCATAAGGACCAGACCATGTCTCATGACCTACCTTTTCAAACATCGTGAAACCTGGATGATTTAGGCGATCTATCTTCTTTCCATAAATGTAGGCAAAAAATGTATGCACACCAGGGTCGGATTTAAGTATTTTTAAGTTGGCTTCTATGCCTTTTGCTTCTGGGGAAACGATGGCTGTTTGCCAAACATGCATTGACTTTCGAATACCACCATCTTCAACACCGGTATCCAACACGCTTTTCCCCATATACTTCCACTTCAGATTAACAGGGCCAACATCCCGGAACATACCTATCTGCGCAGTGCCAGCCCAATCAGATAAATTGCCCCCCGACCGCCATTCCTCCTTCATGTTCCTACCATCCTTGATCACATACTTGTATTCATCCTCAAGCTTTAATGATTCACCAAGCTTAATTCTGTCTGCAAACAACTCATGAACTGGAGGTCGTTCGCGCATTTTATTTTTTGATGATGCGTCTGGAAGTTGCCTTGGAACTTCCTGTACAACAGGTGGAGCAATCTTTTTTGGCGCACCTGGTGTCCGCCATTTTGACTTCGGCCCAGATGGTAGATTGTTATACTTCGGAATTACAACTCCGTCTTTGGTGATTATCGCGCTGGGTTGGATCGGCCCATCAAGTTCGATCACGTCCGGGTCAGCATCCTGCTGCCTGGTCTGGCCACTGATATCCTTCTCTTCCCCGATGGCGAAGCCACTACCTGCCAGCACAGCCAGCAGAAGCGCCATCGCCAGCAGCTGCGTCTTCTTCCCCGGCAAGGCTGCGCTCCCCCCCGCCTTGCCAGGTTTTCTGTATTCCCGTTTCATAAAATACTCCTATCCATTCAGGACTTGAACCATTATGCATAAAAACTCCCATCAGTGCAAATATTCAGAATATACAATGAGTCCCCAGTCGCCCCTGGCTCCAACACTTTTGGGTATCGCCTCGAAAAAATTTGCCCATTTGATGGCTCTCTTCGTGAAAGTATGGACCGGAAAGTGGGATTGAAAAACCAAAGCCCCAGACCAGTATTTCTGATCCGGGGCTTTGGGGTATGGGTTAGCTGATGATATAGATCAATAATTGAATTGATATGTCATGTCTGAACTTTACAGATCCATATCCAGCAGTTTGCTCATCTTCAGCAGGTGGCGCCATTCCTCCGCGGCAAGGGCTTTGAAAAACTCGGCAGTCTTCTCATTTTTCGATTCCCTGGCCAGCTTGGTATACAGGTCATAGGAGTTGGCTTCCACGCCCATGGAAAACTCGAGGATATCGTCCAGGCTGGCGTCCTTGGCCCATTGCTTGGCATCGGAAAGTTTCACCCCGCCTTCCAGGCAGCATCCCTCGCCGCGGTATTTGCTGGTGGCCCCGGCGATATCATGGCCGGAGATGTTGTTGTAGATTTCCCGGATAGAGTCCATATGTCCCTGCTCGGCGCCGACCAGTTCTTCGAAAGCGCTCTTGGCCGATCCCTTTCCAAAATCGAGATCCTCCAGAACATAGCGATAGAACGCCGCGGATCCTTCCTCCATGGCCCATGCGGCGGCCACCACTTCTTCGAAAGGCGCCCCCGGCCCAAGGAACACCATCCCCGCGCCCAATCCGCCAGTGGCCAGCAATCCGTCCCAGGCGAACATGCCGCCTTCCACGTTGTACACTTCCTTGAACCCGGATCCCAGAAGCATACCTCCGGCCGCAGCGCTCCTGTTGCCGGAGCGACAGTAGACGTATATGGCTTTCTTTTTGTCCAGCTCCTCCATGCGAGAGGGAATCTCACCCAGGGGGATCAGGATGGAGCCGGGAATGCGTGAGTGCTGGTTCTCCTCCGGTTGCCGGACGTCCAGCACGATGATGTCATCGCGTTTGGGGCCTTTCATCACCTCGCGCAGTTTGTTCACTCCGATGGCCGGCACCGGGTTAAAAAAATCCATCAGGCCCATTTTTCGCTGCTCCTATTTGTCAGGTTGGTTACACCCTGGCTATTATACTTAAGCCATTATAGATGAATATAGCGCCTCGACGATTCGAAAATATGTTGCAGAACGTGGATATCCAGACACTTGCGCCAGTTTCGGGTCGTGTCTGGCCAATTTTCGTCCAAAAGAAACGCCTATCTGCACATCATAATATACTGACACACAGGAGCCACTTACCAGTATTCCAGTCCTTTTTGCGCCGATTTTATCCCTCTCCATGATTCTGGCTCTTTTACATTACCTCCCGGTGATATAGAATCTTTGCTTGTTTTAAAACTGGCTTTGGAAGAAAAGAGAAATGATAAATAAAGGAATTATCCTGGCTGGCGGATCCGGCACCCGGCTATATCCGCTGACCCATGTGGTGAGCAAACAGCTGATGCCGGTCTATGACAAACCGATGATCTACTACCCGATCTGTGTGCTGATGATGGCGGGGATAACAGATATCCTGGTGATCACCACTCCGGAAGATGGTCCCTTGTTCCAAAAGCTTCTGGGGGATGGCGCACAATGGGGAGTGAAAATATCCTATGCGGTACAGCCTCACCCGGGGGGGTTGGCCCAGGCTTTTATCATAGGGCGCGATTTCATCGCCGGGGAAGGATGTTCCCTGATCCTGGGGGATAACATCTTCCATGGCCACGGTTTGTCGGAAATGGTTCACGAGGCCCGGGAGCGGGAGGATGGCGCCACGGTTTTCGCGTATTGGGTGAAGGAACCACAAAATTACGGTGTGGTGGAGTTTGACGAAAACGGCGTGGCCGTGGGGCTGGAGGAGAAACCAAAGGATCCGAAGTCCAACTTCGCCGTCACCGGGCTATATTTTTACGACAACGATGTTTCCGATATTGCAGCGTCTTTGAAACCTTCGCCAAGAGGGGAGCTGGAGATAACCGACCTGAACCGGGTGTATCTGGAGGAGAAATCCCTGAACGTGCAGATCATGGATCGGGGATTCGCCTGGCTGGACACCGGCTCGCACGACTCGCTTCTGGAGGCGGCCAACTTCATAGAGACCATCGAAAAACGCCAGGGACTGAAGGTCTGCTGTCCGGAGGAGGTGGCGTACCTGTCTGGCATGATAGACGCCGAACAGCTAAAAAAGCTGGCCGATCCTGTACAGAAGAACAATTACGGGAAATATCTGATAAGTCTGATCGAAAGGAATGTGCGGGTCACTCCGTACCGGCGTCCGAATTCCGGTCTATAAAAAAAGGCGTCGGCCATCGGTTTGAGTTCAACCGGCGGCCAGACGCCTGATAATTAATTGTTACGCTGATTACAACCCGACCTGCAGCCGAAGCCCGCCAGCCATCACAGAGCGTTTATCATCTCGTTCCAGGTTGTTGAAGACCTGCAGATCCGCAGTGACAGTGGTGTTCTCCCCGGCGCCGAACCGGACATAAACTTCAATAACATCCTCCCCCTCATCCAGGGTGGTGATCAGGTTGGGATTGAATTCGATGAAACCATAACCCACTCCAACGCTGTTCCCTTCGTTCCCCAGCAGGTTGTTGAGGGAAATGCCAAAAGAGGTGGCCGCCAGCACTTCGTTTTGCAGCAGCGTGTCATCCTGCTGGGAATAGCGGAAAAAGAACCCGATCATGTCGGTGACTTCCTGGTCTATGCTGGTAAAAATTCCTGTGTTGGTGGCGACGGTGTCATCTATGATTTTGGTAAAATCCCCGTCATGCAATATGAAGCCGAAAAGGTAGTTGCCCTTCCTTTCGTTGATGGCCGGATGCAGGCCCACCTGCCCCACGATTTCCTTCTTTTCAAAAATATCATTTCCATCCGGGCTGGAGTAAGTGAGCGTCAGGGAAATAAAGGGGATCGGTTTTACCTGCAGATAAACTGTGGGGGCGTAGTATTTGGGCATCTCGTGGAATACAACGCCGGTGCTCCGGACGAACAGGCCGTTGAGAAACTGGCTGGTCTCATCGCCGGCAAATTCGTTGGTGTCGGTCAGGGAATGGACATCCATCAGCCCCACGGCGAAGGTGAAGACTTCGTCCGCCTTGGCCACCTGGTAGTACGCCTGACTCATGTTAACCCGGGTCTGGTCTCCCTCTTCCGTGTCGTAGGCGTCGTAGTTGATGGCGGAGCGGCTGGGAATATTGTCGGACATGCTGTGCCCGCTCCCTGCCTCCAGATGAAAAACCATCTCCTCCGTTTCAGACAGCTTGGCGATCACCATAAGGTCCGCTGTGAATGCAAAATCGATCTGATCCTTCAATTCCGTGGAGGGTATTTCCTCCCCATCGGCGCCGGTTGTGGCGGGAATGGTGTAGTCGTTGCCAATGGAGTTCTGGACGACTGTGGTCAGCCCTGCCTCGAGGGTGATGTTGTCATACCATGCCGATTTGGCGCTGGCGTGCAATGGAGAAATTAATATTGCTAAAAACGCTATAATTGACACCTTATGGGACATTTTCCCCTCCTCGAATTAATCAGAGCATTGGTTTACCGTAATCCGGCGCTGTTTACTTCCTGAGATAAGAGTATACACTATGATTGCGCGGCGAGACCAACAAACCAATCCACTATTTGCCTCGCACCGTCCGCAGAATCTCCAGATTCGCCCTGGCGTTTTCATTCCCCAGGTCAGCCGCTTTTCGAAGCCATTTCTCCGCTTCCGCCAGGTCCTTTTTAACTCCACTTCCCTCCGCATACAACAGGCCCAGGCTTTCCTGGGCTTCCGGGTCTCCCTGCTCGGCGGCTTTGCGGAACCATTGTCCGGCTTTGCCCATATCCTTCTCCACCC
>JAOUPQ010000202.1 GCA_029879765.1 Nitrospinota bacterium
TTGGGTATTTGTCTCCGGCAAAGTACGAGGCTATGATGGGAAAAGCCGCTTAGGAAAGTGTCCGTGAAAACGGGGGAAGATCACTTCAGTGAGATATTAGTCATACTTTTCTCTGGTTTTGTTTTTAACTTAGCTCGCCATTTCTATGGGATCAGCAGGTCCGCCGTCTTTAAATTACTTTTTATAATCAATTACTTCATCCTTGGTGATATTATCAAAGCTAACTTCTATTCCACTATACTCACGCATTCAATCCCAATAGCCTGGAACTGTAGAGCTATAGCAGGTTGTTGAAAAAGCCGGTGATTTCTTAGTTTCTCATTCACCTTCAAGAATATCACGCCAGATCTGACAGGTGGCGCGATGATCACAAAGCATGCCGGACGGCATTTACTGCCGGAGTGGATCTCCAGCGCCGCACATCACGCCATCATCCTACTCATCCGCATCAGGTTGTACGCCGCCGCCGTCATCAGCCCTTGCTCGCCATACAGCGCCCGGCCCCGGAACAGAGACTTCCGGAATCCACCCACCGTCTTCATCCAGCCGAATATCTCATCCACCCGTTTGCGGATCCGTTGGCTCATACGACAACCTGCGCTCCGGGCGGTGCGGCCATCAAGACCGGGCGTATCGCGGCCAGCGATCCGCGCTATATGAGGCATGACGCTCCGGTCCAATAAATCATACCCGAACTCGTTGGCGTGATAGCCCTTGTCCGCGCCCAACGTGGCTGGCGGCTTGTGCCCGGCGTGTTCATGCTTTCGCCGCACTCGATCCAGCATCGTCAACGCCGCGTCCCGCTCCACTTTAACCCCAGCCCGCGTCGACTCCACGTCCAATATCAATCCATGGCGGTTCTCCATCAGCATGTGGAATCCGTCGCACAACTTCGCCGCCTTACCCCGTCCTTTGCGAAGAAGGCGCGCGTCAGGATCGGTCTTGCTTTCGTGGGTTTTGTTGCTCCGTTTCTCGCCGAAAAAATTTACGCTTGGGTTGGAAAGATCGTCGTCGCCGGAGGGGCGCTCTGCCTCGTCCTTCGGACGAAAGCTTCTCATGGAGGCCCACGCCTCGATCAGCGTGCCGTCCACGGTGAAATGTTCTTCGGACAGCATCACGGCCTTGTGCGCCATCGCCACCACCCGGTTGAAGAACTGGCGCGATATCTCATGCTCGATCAGCCGGTCGCGGTTCTTGGAAAAGACGCTGTGATTGAAGGGCTCGGCGTCCAGGGCCATGTCCAAAAATCACTTGAAGAGAATGTTGTAGCGCAGCTGATCGCAGAACATACGGTCGGACCGGACGGAATATAGCGCGATGAGAATCTGGGTTTTGAGCAACGATTCGGGCGGGATGGAGGGGCGGCCATGTACGCAAAACATGACCGCCCCTCCATCACGCCACCGCCTTTTCTTCCTCGCCACGATCTGGTAGATTGTACCAATCCACATCGCGGGTTTTGGCCATGGCAAGAGAAAGGACAATAAACAACAGGGCCGATCCGATGAGCAGGGCGTGGTCCTCCGATTGCAGGATCACGAACAGCATTCCATAAACCATGGCCAGGCCAAACCCAAAAGCCCCCCCCCGCTTCCATCCTTTCAGCGCCCGGACCAGATAATATGTTATAGAAATGACAACGCCTGCGGTGGCGACAAGGTATGACACGCCAAAGCCCGTGTGCTCTGAAAGACTAAGCAGAAGCAGGAAAAACACAGACTGGGCCAACCCGACAAAGCCGTACTGGATCGGATGGATTCGCAGACCGCTTTGCGTTTCGAACAGGAAAAACGAGGCAAAGGTCAGGGCAATGAACAAGAAGCCGTATTTAACCGCCCTGTCGGTCAATGAGTATGGGTTTTGAGGGCGGATCAGCTCTACCCCGAAAGTCTGAGAGGCCCCTATAAAATCCGACGACTTTTCTATGAGGCTGCGGACATTGGCTTGGGTATTGGTGGCGATTCCACTCACATGCCAATGCGCTTTAAACCCCTTTTCCGTAATATTGCGGGTTATGGGGAGAAACTCACCCTTAAATCCCGGATGTGGCCAGGAACCGAGGATGTCTACATTATTCTCTCCCGCTACCGGCGCCACAAAAAGGCTGATTACCCCATGAAGCTTTATGTCTATACTAAAATCTACAGCGCCATTTGTTCCATCCATCGAAAGAGGAATAGCAGAATTGAGGCTGCTGTGGCCAGAAATGCCATCCAAAGCAATCTCGGTTTCTTTCCAGGTAATCTTTGGAGCCGAGGTGAAGCCTCTGATGTCAGACACCGTCAGCATGATTTTTGACTCTGTCACTTGAATCGAGGAACCCTCTCTGCGTTTGAACTTATTCAAGCTTGGCACACTGATGGTTCCCTCCATGCGCCCGTCGGTGAAATAAACCGGTGTTTTGAATATACCCAGCGCGCGTTCTTCCACGGTCATCGTCGTGGAGTATTTCAATGTATCAGGAAAAAACGCGTGCACATGCTCTTCATAACGTTTTTCCTCTATCCACTTGTCATTGTGGGAGCGGTATTTTTCATGCCATGTTTCCCTCAAACGCGCCACTATCACAGGCCCGATAACAGTCTGGGGCGCGGCGAACATTGTGGCTATTTCTCCATCAACCTCGGATTGACGCATCATGCGCTCGAACACCAGGTTGCTAACGGAATGCAGCGCGACCGTCAATCCCACGGCCACAGCCACAAGGAATATCCCCTTTATAGCGACAGATGAATTCATTACTCCCTCCATATGATATTTTTCTTGTTAAACACATTCTTCCAGACCAAAGTGAAAGAGGGATGAAGGAAAAATGGATACATAAGGGAGAAAGGAGCCAGGGCTCCCAACCTTTGCGAAGTAATGTGTTCTGCTGGAAAGGGCCTACCAAACGTAATGCGGATCCACAAAGGTATATGGACAGTAACAGGCTTTTTGGCTTTGCCCCCTTCTTTCGCAAAATTCAGTCATCATCCCTCCCCAAAAAACGATATAACTATAGCCATGTCTTCATCGCAAAGAATTGTCATCATTCCGCCGGCGCGGCTGCTGGCCGGATTGTTCGCCCTGGCCTGCCTGGCCGGGGGGGGGCTGCTTATGATCCCCGCCGCCACCCATCACGGCATCTCCTTCACCGACGCCCTCTTCACCGCCACCTCCGCCACTTGTGTCACCGGCCTGATGACCCTGGACGTGGGGAAGGACTTCACCCTGTTCGGCCAGCTGGTGATCCTGGCGCTGATCCAGGTGGGCGGGCTGGGGATCATGACATTTTCCACCTTCTTCCTGGTGCTGCTGGGCCAGCCGCTTTCCATGCGCGACTCCTCCATCATGGCGGAAAAATTCTCCCATCGGCGAGTCATGGCGGCGGGGGACCTGCTGAAAAAAGTCATGGCTCTCACCTTCACCCTGGAAGCGGCCGGGGCGGTGGCCCTGTTCATCGCCTGGTATCCGCAGATGGGCGCCCCGCAGGCGGCGTTTTACGCGCTGTTCCATTCCGTCTCCGCCTTCTGCAACGCTGGGATCAGCCTTTTTCCCGACAGCCTGGCCCTCCACGCCACCAGCCCCACGGTCAACGCCGTGGTCATGATCCTCATCACTGCAGGCTCCCTGGGATTTTTGACCATAGTGGAGCTGTCCACCCTCTCCTCGCCGGACGAAAAAGGGAAAAAACGGCGCATGTCCCTGAACTGCAAGCTGGTCCTCACAGTCACCATAGTGCTGACCCTGGCCGCCACATTGTTCATATTCGCCATAGAGCGCCACGGCGCCCTGGCGGGGATGAGCCTGCAAGAGGCGGTGATGGCCTCGCTGTTCCAGGCGGTAACCCGCACCGCCGGGTTCACCACGGTGGACATCCAGCAGTTCTCCAACGCGTCGCTGTTCATGTACATCCTGCTCATGCTGGTGGGCGCCGCGCCCGGCTCGGTGGGGGGCGGGGTGAAGGTCACCACCTTCGGGATACTCATCGCCCTGGCGGTGGCCCGGCTGGCCTCCCGGGACAAGGTCCACATGTTCGGCAGGACAATTCCGGAGGAGGTGGTCTCCCGGGCGTACACGGTGGTGTTTTTCTCCGCCCAGTTCGTGGTGGTGTTCACCATGCTGCTTTTCATCACCGAGGCGGCGGGCCAGGAGAAATTCCTGACCATACTGTTCGAGGCGGTTTCCGCCTTTGGCACTGTGGGGTTGTCGCTGGGGGCCACCGCGGCGCTTTCCGAATATGGCAAGATTCTGGTAACCTTGTTGATGTTGATCGGGCGGCTGGGCCCCCTGGCGGTGACCATGGCCGTGGGGGGGAAGAAATCTAAAGCTGAATTCCAGTACGCCGAAGAGGGCGTGATGGTGGGATAGACAAGGAGAAGGGGGATGAGCAGAAAATTCGCCGTGATCGGGCTGGGGATGTTCGGGGCCAGCCTGGCCCGCAGCCTATATGAGCGGGACAACGATGTGCTGGCGGTGGATATCTCCAAGGATATCGCCCAGAAGATGCAGGACTTCTGCACCAGGGCGGTGGTGGCTGACGCCACGGACAGGGACACCCTGGCCGAGCTAGGCCTGCCGGATATGGACGTGGTGATCATCGGCCTGGGCGCCCCGCTGGACACTTCCATCCTCACCACTTTGTATCTCAAGCAGATGGGGGTGAAGGAGATATGGGCCAAGGCGGTGAGCGATGAACACGCCACCATCCTCAAAATCCTGGGGGCCAACAGGGTGATCCACCCGGAAAAGGAGATGGCGGAAAAACTGGCGGCCACCCTCTCCACACCCCTGATGATGGATCAGCTGGAGGTGGCGGACGGATATTCGATCATAGAGATAACCTGCCCCCCGTCGTTTGTGGAAAAAACCATCATGGACCTGCAACTGCGCAACAAATACGAAGTGCTGCTGGTGGCGGTGAAAAAACCGGGGGAGGACACCCCCATCATGCTCCCCACACCGGACTACGTGTTGCGTTCCGGCGACGTGATGGTGCTGATGGGTTCGGAAAAAAGCCTGGAGGATATCTTCGGAAAGGGCTAAATCGCCGTGGACATCCGGGGTGTCTCCCGCTCCTTCCCTATAATCATCCTGGCCCTCGCCTCCTCCCCGGAGGACAACCGGGAGGGTTCAAACTCCACCCCATGCAACCGTCCGAAAGCCTCGATGACATTATCGGCCACCCGGTCGGCGCCGATCTTTTCCCCCGCCAGATCCCACAGCCCGGCCATCGCCCCCGCCGCCAGCCGCCGCTTTTGGGGATCGGGCCACACCACGCAATCCAGGCTCCGCTCCCCATCCACGGCCAGCAGGATGGAGCCATGCTGCATGGCGGAGCGCCTGAGCCTGCGTTGGGCGCCTGCCGCCACCTTCCGGCCATGGACGCTGATCTCGTGGCCCAGGCGGGTGGCGAAACAGGCGTCGGAAAATGAATAGGCGTCGCTTTGCCCAGCGCCATCATGTCCGTCCGCCTCCACGCCGAGCATTCCCAGGGCCAGCGCCAGCGCCGCCGATACCCTGCCATAAACCTGCTCCAGGGAGCCATACAGGGCGCACTGTTCCGGAAGGGTGACCGAGTATGTCACTTCTTGGTGGTGCAGCAGGGCCCTGCCGCCGGTGGGGCGGCGGACTATGGGAAT
>JAOUPQ010000201.1 GCA_029879765.1 Nitrospinota bacterium
GGTGCGCACGTGCCCTCCCATGGCCATGGCGTGGGCATTGAGCGGCGTCTGCCATCGCCCGATCCCGGCCACGCTCCATGCCTGGCCCGGCGCCAACCGGCCGACCATGGCCGTCAGGTTCTCCACGGCGCCCCCCGCCCCGCCCGGGACACCCAGCACGAACTGTATATGAAACCTCTCCGGCACCATCCCCTTTTTCCGATATCGCTCCACACTATCGAGCATTCCGAAATCGAAAATCTCCAGCTCCGCCCGGACCTTATGCTCCTTCATAGCCTCGGCTATGGCGGTTATGGTCGATTCGCTGTTTTCAAAAACGGCAGCGCCAAAGTTCATGGTTCCCATGGAGAGCGAACCCATTTGCGGCTTCAGCGACAATGGCGCGATCCTGTCCGCCAGCGGGGTCCCCACCGCGCCGCCGGTGGAAAACTGCAGCACACAGTCGCACAGACCCCGGATCCGCTCCGTCACATCCTCGAATATATCCACCCGCTGGCTGGGGGCGCCCTGCTCGTCGCGCACATGCAGATGGATCACCTGGGCGCCCGCCTCCACCGCCCGGCGGGCGGATTGCGCGATCTCTTCGGGAGTAATGGGCAGATACGGCGTGTCCTTCCGCGTCCATTCCGCGCCCACCACGGCGGCCGTAATCACCAAAGGCTGGTCACTCATGTCTCTTCCTCTGTTTCTCTTTCGGCGTTACACACACCCCTTTCGCCGTGGCCACCAGCGTCGGCTCCTCCAGCGCCTCCCCCGCCGTTTGGCCATGTTCCGGCGCCGGGCGTATCACCTTGCGCGCCTCGAACTCCATCTCGCGGGAGGTCACCCCCACCCGGGTCAGCCGGGCGGTCACTTCCACATAATCCCCGACATAAACCGGCGCCAGAAACTCCACTTCACTGTAGGCGCGCAAAAGCCCCTCATCCCCATCGAGCCTGATGAGAATCTCGGTGGCTGCGTCGCCAAAAAGGGCCAGTATCCTGGCGCCATCCACCAACCCTCCGGCGTAATGGCCATCCTGTGCGCTCATTCTTATTTTGAGTCTGGATTCCATCCCCTACCCTCCCCTCTTGCCATGACGCTTTATCACATTTTGCGCCAGGAACGAGGCCACCTGCGATGGCAATGTCCCCGGCCCGAAGCCCGCGTCGTAGCCCAGCCGAAGGGCCAGATCGTTGTCCAGCCTGGCGCCCCCCGCCACCAGAATGAACCGGCCCCGCATATTCCTTCCATTCAGGGTGGTCATGAACTCTGTCATCTGGCGAATGTGGATATTGTTCTTGGTGACGGTCTGCGACACGAGGATAGCGTCGGCGCCGGTCTCCAGCCCCTTTTCCAGCAGCAGGGCGCCGGCCACCTGGGCGCCCATATTCACCGCCATAAAGCCGGAGTAGCGCTCCAGCCCATAGTCCTGCCTGTATCCTTTCATGTTCATGATGGCGTCTATCCCCACGGTGTGGGCGTCCGTGCCGATGGCGCCCCCCACCACCACAATCCGGCGGCCAAGCTCCCGGTCTATCCTCCGGTCGATATCTTCGCGCTCCATTTTCGGAAAGTCCGCTTCCGTGGCGCGGATGACGGAGTAGTCCAGGGCGGCGGAGGCCCTGGCGTAGATCACGAAACAGGTGAATCCATCCGCGATCTTTTTCGCGTCCGCCACCGTCACATTCGTCAGGTTCAGCAAGGCCGCATATTCCTGGGCGGCTTTGCGGGCCCTTGGGCCGTTCTCCACCGGCAGGGTGAAGGAAAGCTGCACCAAGCCATCGTCCATGGTGTCGCCATAAGGTTTTATCATCTGTTTTTCCATAAGCCCTCACCTGTCCAGCAGTTCCATCAGCGGATTGGAGTATCCAGGCCCCTTGACGAAAACCCCATCCAGCCCGCGCCCCTCCTCCGGCCCTCTTTTTATGTCGGCGAAATGGCCCTGGGATATGGCCTTCATCAGCCCTTCACCGCTGATTTTTTCCAGCAGAGCCTCCGCTTCCTCCAGCACCTGGGCCGCCCTTTTGTTTATCATCCCGTCTTTTTTGAATTCGATCTCCGGGCCCAGATCCCTGGCGATATTGAAAACGTAATTTATGTTGTCCAGAGCCTGGGCGCGGTCCTGCATCAGCGGGTTGTGGATCGCCTCGGTCAAAATCCCCGCCAGATGGATCCCCTGGCCGGTGGCCACCGACGCCAGGTTGAACATGGTGTCCAGCCCATGGGAGAGGAATATATCCCCGCTCATGAACTTGGTGGGAGGCATATATTTTACCGGCGAATTCGGGAAGAGCTGGCGAGTCAGCGCGGCGTGGGCCAGCTCGTATAAAAACGCGTTCTCGATTGCCGGGTCGATCTCGAAAGCGTGGCCTATTCCCAGCAGATCCTCCGGAAGCCCGGCCTTTTTCGCCATCGCCTCGTTGATCAGCTGGGAGGCGGTGACGGCGTGGGCGTTTTCCATGGCGTCGGCGGTGGTCAGATAGTTGTCCTCGCCGGTGTTTATCATTATCCCCGCCCGGGCGCAGATGAGCCTGCTGAAGTATTGGTCCACAAAAGTGCGTTTCATGTTGATGTTGCGGAAGAGAACACCGTACATCGAATCGTTGAGCAGGATATCCAGGTCTTCGAAGGCGGCGCAGGCGGCGATCTCCGCCATGCACAACCCGGAGGAATAGTTCACCAACCGGATATACCGCCCGGCTTTCTCCGACTCCTCGTCCAGGGCCTGGCGCATGACCTTGAAGTTCTCCTGGGTGGCGAAGGTGCCGCCGAAGCCTTCGGTGGTGGCGCCGTAGGGGACATAGTCCAGCAGCGACTGCACGGTGCTGCGAATCACCGCGATGATATCCGCGCCGGAATGGACGGCGGCGCGGGCCTGGGTGCGGTCGTCATATATATTGCCGGTGGCCACGATGATATATCGCCACGGAGTCCTGGGCAGGGGGGTCTTTTTGATTTTCCTCCTCTTTCGCTCGGCGGAAAGCGCCAGAGCCTTCACAGCGTCTTTTGCCATGGCCATCTCTTTTCGCCTGACGTCGGCGCGGGCCAGCCGGGCGATGTCCCCGGTAAATCCGATCTCACCATCGGCCAGAAGCCGCGCCGTGGCCAGGGCGCTCTTCCCGCTGCGCAGCGCCGCCTCGGCGAAAGGACGCGAGATCCCCATGGATATGTCCCCCTTCTCCCGCCAAAGGTCCACCACCCTGTTGGGATAGGGGATCTGTTGCAGGTCCATCCCGTCCACGCCATAAAGGCGCAGCACGGTTCGCTCCACGGATATGGTGGAATGAGGTTCGATGAATTTCTGGATATCCTCCGCGATTCGGGAGGCAAGCTTCCTGACCCGGTTGATCCGGGATTTTTTTAAATTCAGCCTGGCCATCACTTTCCCACTATTCTGGGGCCGATATTTCGCTTTCGCGGCTCCAGCACTGTTTTCGGTTTAGTCATCAGCATCCCCGGGCCCCTTTTTGTCCAGTAGCGCTCCTTTTCACAGGCCGGGTCGTGGCCACACACGTTCTCCCACCGGTGCGGCTCCATATACACGGTGATCGCCCCCTCGTAGTTGCGCAACACCACCCTGTCGTCCGATTCGGAAATCTTGTAGTTCGGCATCACCGGCACCTTGCCCGCCCCGCCAGGCAGATCCACCACAAACGTGGGGACCGCCAACCCGGAGGTGTGGCCGCGAAGCGCCTCCATGATCTGTATTCCACGCCCCAGGGATGTGCGGAAATGGCCGATCCCCCGCGACAGATCGCACTGGTACAGGTAATATGGGCGCACCCGGATCGTCAACAGCTTCTGGTTCAGCTCCTTTATCACATGGGGGCAATCGTTCACCTGACGCAGCAACACCGACTGGTTGAACACCGGGAATCCCCCATCCGCCAGCGCCTGGCACGCCCTGCTGGATTCGGGGGTGATCTCCCTGGCGTGGTTGAAGTGGGTATCGATATACAGGGGATGATACTTGCGCAGCCCGGTGACCAGCTCCGGGGTGATCCGCATAGGGAGCACCACCGGCATCCGGGTGCCGATTCTGATGATCTCCACATGGGGGATGGCGCGCACCTGGGCCACGATTCTTTCTATCTCCTTGTCCGACAGGGATAGCGGATCGCCACCGGAGATGATGACGTCGCGAATCTGCTTGTGATTCCGGATATAGTCCAGCGCCTGGGTCAGGTGATGCGGGTCCAGGCTGGTGTCCTCCTTATGCCCCACCACCCTGCGGCGAGTGCAGTGGCGGCAATACATGGAGCAGATATCGGTCACCATCAGCAGGACACGATCGGGATAGCGGTGGGTCAGCCCCGGCGCCGGGGAGTCGCGATCCTCCTCCAGCGGGTCGGCGATATCCTCATCAAGAAACTGGCTTTCCTGGGCCGAGGGGATGGCCTGGGCCTTCACCGGGCAGTATGGCGAATCGATATCGATCAGGCTGGCGTAGTATGGGGTGATGGACATCCGGAAATGCTTCAGGGCCGCTTTCATCCCCTCCACCACCTGGGCGGAAGGATTGAACACCCGGACAACGTCCTGCACCGATGTGAGCCTGTTCTTAAGCTGCCATCCCCAGTCATCCCAATCGCAATCGGGCACGTCTTTATAAAATCCATGTCGTCTGGAATTTTCCATGATCTGTTTTCCTTCTATCCATATCTGGCCTGATAAAGGTCTCTTATATATTCACTCTCCCGCAGGATATCCAGCGTCAGCTCCGCATGGCCCCGGCAATAGCCGTTGCCCATGATCAACTCCACATCCTTGCCCACCCCCTCGGCGCCCAGCGCCGCCCTGGTGAAACTTGTGGCCATGGAGAAGAAATATACCCGCCCCCCTTGTCTGGTGATTAAAATGGCGCCCATCTCGCAATCCGGCCTGGAGACGCAGCTTATGGTAAGGTCGCAAAGCTGGTTATCGGTGACATGGCCGATTTTGCGCAAGATATCCAGCGGGTCGTCCGCCTGGGCTGTCACCACCTCATCCACGAAGGGGGCGTTGGCCACATCCTCCATCCCTTTGCTGCTGTGCACCACGGCGATCACCCTGCCGCCGGGGCCAACTTTCTTTTTCGCCTGGTAGCAACAGAGCAGGCCAGACTTTCCCCTGGCCCCGATCACCGCCACAGTCATCCCCGGCGCCGCCAGCCTGTCCACCTGGGCCGCCGCGCCCGCCACATCCAAAGCGGCCAGCGCCAGGGTTTGGGGGATATCCTCCGGCAGCCTGGCCCACACACCGCTTTCGAACAGGGCCGCCTCCCCCCGGATCTCCACCTGGTCCCTTTCCGGATGGATTTTTATTATTCGGTCTATCCGCAACGGGGTGAGGGTGAGGCTCACCAGGCTGGCGATGGAATCCCCTTGCGCCAGGTCTGTCTTTGACGCCAGTCTGGCGCCGATTCTCTTCACCACTCCGGTGAACATGCCTCCGGAGCCTGTGCGCGGATTCTGGTGTTTCCCTCGCTCATGGACTATCTCCAGCATCATCGCTTCGATTTTCCCCAGGTCGCCTCCCGCCCGCTCTTTCAGGTCGGTGAAGGAAGCGGCGTCGATATTCAGTATTTGGACATGACAAAGGATCTCGTTGTCGTAGACTCGGGAGAAATCGTTATCCAGCTTCCAGGCCGCCTGGGGTAG
>JAOUPQ010000203.1 GCA_029879765.1 Nitrospinota bacterium
CCCCAGCGGCTTAATGTGCTGCTGATCGATTATCGCGGTTATGGAAAAAGCCAGGGGGAACCGAGCGTGGAGGGGATTGTGGAAGACGCCACCGCCGCCGTGGACTGGGTGATGGAGCGACAGCCGCCCCAGGGGAAAATCGCATTGTGGGGCCGCTCGCTGGGCGTTGCGGCGGCATTAGGCGCCGCGCAAAACAGGCCCAATATAACCGGGGTGGTTCTGGAATCCGGCTTCACATCCCTCCGCAGCATAGCCAGGCATCATGCGCCATACATCCTCTCGTTCCTGGTGCGCGACAAGCTGGACAACCTGGCGGCGGTCTCCACCCTCGCCATGCCGAAGCTTATCATCCATGGGGGGAAAGACGAGGTGATCCCTTTCAGCCATGGGGAAGAGTTGTATGAAAAAGCCCTGGGCCCGAAGGATTTCTATCCAATCCCCCAGGCCGGGCACAACGACCTGCAAATCAGGGGCGCAGGGGAATATCTGGGCAGAATAACCTCCTGGCTCAACAGCCTTTGAGGCTGACCGCCCGCCGCCAGACCTACCGCCCCCCCGCGACCCAAAAAAAAAGAGCGGGAAAACTCCTCTGTGTTATCTCCCGCTCCTCCACCACTTCAAAAAAGCGGTGGACATAAAACCAACCTTAACTAGAACGTGTATCCCAGCGAAACTCCGAAGATGTTTGCGGTGGTGTTATACGTTCCATTTCCCTCGCCATGTCCCACATCGTTGGATACGGTTCGGTCCCCCGTCATCACATACGCGAAGGAAGCGTCCAGGGTGTATTTGTCCGCAGCCTTGTAGCCAAAGCCCAGGGTGACCGCATTCCTGTCCGCATCGGGGATGCGGGGGGAGAATGTGTCGTCCGGCACCGGCGAAGGATCATTGTAGAACCCGCACCTGAAAGTCATATTGTCGTCGATTTTAAACGCGGCGCCCAGTTTCAGGGTGACCGTGTCTTTCCAGTTCTTCTTTTCCGTCACAGAGCCGGGGAGCAGCTCGGCCCCTCCGCTGCCGGTCAACGGCCTGTCGAAATTGAAGGTTATCTCGTCCAGCGCGGACCACTGGGTGTAATCCACATCGAACTCCACAGCGATGGTGTCGGTCACATTGATGGCGATCCCCGCCGAGGCGATGGCCGGGAACTTCAGTTTCCCGCTGGCGTCGGTGGTGTAGTCATCGCCATTAAAGCCCGCCCCGCCATGCAGGGAGGTGTCCGGCACGTTCTCCAGATCGATCTTGCCGCTCAGGTCGCTCTCCATGGCGGAGCGATATGTGGCGCCGATCTTGATGGCGTTGGTGACCTTGAACAACAGGCCGGCGTTGAAGCCGAACGAGGAACCGGTGGCGTCGATCAAAGAATAGCCATCCGAGTTGGTTCCCGGAAATCTGTACAGGTTGTCATACTCGGCATGGACATCCATGTAGTTTAGCCCAAGACCGATAGAGACCACATCCAGGCTCATGGCGCCGGATACGTTCACCGTGTAGGTCCTAAGCTTGGTGTCGGTGGCGATATGCCTGACGGGGGATTCTATGCTCCAGCCGGAGCCTGTTCCGAAGTTGGAAAATATTCCGAACCCGACAGATATCCCCATATCCTCGAGCTTGTTCACGGAATAGATATGCGGCACGGGAAATGTCTCGTTGACAGATTCGTCCGGCTCATCCGCATGATCCAGTTTGGTTTTGGGGTCAATCTGGATAAACCCCACCTTCGCCGAATATTTTTCCACCTCCGGCATGGCGGCGGGATTGTAGTACACGGCAGCGGCGTCATCCACCCCGGCCACTCTTGCATGGGCCATCCCCTGCCCTATGTTGTCGACTTCAAGCAAGCGGAACCCGGAGGCGCTCGCAACAGCGCTAAAAGTGAAAAAAGCGCAAATTATCGTAAATACAATTGTCCTTCTCATCATATTCCCCAGTTGGACCTGTTTATTTGTAAACCAAGTAACTTTGATTTTTATCAGTTTTACATCGCGTAGTCAATAGAAACCGTAAATTGCCCGTTGACATTATCTTCCGCCACCGCCAAAATACCGCAATGACCGCGTCTTTACTTAATGTTTCCGGCCTCGTCAAGAAGTTTCCCATCCGGGCAGGTGTGTTCTCCAGCGTTGTGGGGCACGTCCACGCGGTTAATGGCGTAAGCTTCGAGGTGGCGCCGGGGAAAACTTTCGGGCTTGTGGGCGAATCCGGATGTGGAAAAACCACCACCGGCAGGCTGGTGCTGCGCCTTATGGAGCCTACGGCGGGGGAAGTGTTGTTCAACGGAGTGAATATCTTCTCCCTGGGCGCCAGCGCTCTGCGCGAGCTTAGAAAAAAGATACAGATCGTCTTCCAGGATCCCTATTCCTCCCTTAACCCAAGGATGACCATCGGCGCCATTGTCTCCGAACCTTTCCATATCTTCAACATTGGGGAGAAAAAGGAGCGGATGGAGATGGCCGCCGCCCTGCTGGACAAGGTGGGGATGGGAAGAGACGCCCTGGCCCGATACCCCCACGAGTTCTCCGGAGGGCAGCGACAGAGGGTGGGGATCGCCAGGGCCGTGGCGCTGAATCCGGACCTTGTGGTGTGCGACGAGCCTGTGTCCGCCCTGGATGTCTCTATCCAGGCGCAGGTGGTGAACCTGATGCTGGACCTGCAGCAAGAGAGGAACATGGCCTACCTGTTCATCTCCCACGACCTTCTGGTGATTGAACGGGTGTGCGACACTGTGGGAATCATGTATCTGGGCGCCATGATGGAGATGGGCCCGGCGGCGCGGATATACTCAAACCCCATCCACCCATACACCGAAGCCCTGTTATCGGCCACGCCGGAGCCTGATCCGCAAACCAAGGGAAACCGAATCATGTTGAAGGGAGAGACCCCAAACCCCATAAACCTCCCCTCCGGATGTTTCTTCCACACCCGTTGCCCATTGAAAAAGAAGGATTGCGAAACTGTGGTCCCTCCCCTGACAGAGCGATCCCCCGGCCACTTCGCCGCATGCATCGTGCGATGACTTTTTTATTTCAATCGCTCTCATCCCCCATGGCCAGGGCCTTTCGGGCCGGGGCGGCCCGCGCTCCCTTGGCCAGTCTCATCGCGCTGCTGGTCGGGGCCACCCCCGCATTCCCTTCCGACATCAACAGCCAGGAGAAATTCCAGGACAGCGTCGCCAGGGTGATAAAGGGAAGTTGCGCCAGAACCGATAATTTCGCCGGCAATGTCATCTCCATGGACACGGGGGAGATATCGTTCCAGATGAACCAGCAAATGCCCATGGTTCCGGCGTCGATCCAGAAACTGGTGGTCTCTTCGGCGGCGCTGCACCACCTGGGTCCCGCGTTTCGGTTCCGGACCCTGATCAGCCATTCCGGAACCAGAAGCAACGGCGCGGTGCATGGGGACCTGTACGTGAAGGGAATGGGGGATCCCAATCTTATCCCGGAGCAGGTGTGGATCATCACAGAGACCATCCGGAGCATGGGTGTGGCCCGGGTGGAGGGGAAACTGATCATAGACCAGTCATATTTCGATGGCGCCAAGGCGGCCCCGTCGTGGGATGCCAAACGTAGCCAGCGGGCCTATGACGCCGGGCTTTCCGCGCTGTCGGTCAATTACAACACTTTCGCTGTCCGGGTTTTCCCCGGAGCCGCCAGTAATGACCCCCTGGCCATCTCCCTCCTGCCCGACCCAGGCTATTATAGAATCGTCAACAAGGGGATCACAGGCTATCCCAGGCGCAAGGTGGAGGCCAACCGCACAGACCAGGGGGCCGAGGAGGTCATCCATGTCTCCGGCAGAATGGCCCCTGGGGACAGGGAGAAAACCATCTATATAAACGTGAAGGATCCTGTGCGGCTCGCCGGCCAGGTGTTCTTGAGGTATTTCGCCCAGTCCGGCGTTGAAATCGCCGGAGGTTGGGCCGAAGGTACCACCCCCGAGAACGCCAAATTGCTGTATGAGCATAAATCGGAGCCGCTGGCCCTCATCGTGCGGGGGCTCAACAAATATTCCAACAACTTCATCGCCGAGCAGATCGCCAAGACCATGGCCGCCCAGCTCGAAGGCCCCCCTGGCGACCATGCCTCCGCATTGAAGATCCTTGTCCGTTTTTTAGAGGACAGCGGTATACCGATGAACGGCGTGAGCCTGACTGACGCGTCCGGGCTTTCCAGGAGCAACCGGCTCACTGCCTCGGCGGTGGCCCGGCTTTTGTTCAAGATGGGAAACAGGTTCGACATCGGGCCGGACCTGATGGCGGCGCTGGGGATCATGGGTGTGGACGGCTCGCTGAAAACCAGGGGAAACGGTTATGCCATAAACTACGCCGCCCGGGCAAAGACCGGTTCGCTGAACGGTGTCGCCTCCCTGGCCGGCTATGGCGCAGGGCCGGACGGCAGGCTTCACGCTTTCACCTTCATAATCAACGACCCGCGCTGCTCCCCGGTCCAGGCCTCGGAAACGCTGGATCATCTGGTGGCGGCCATCCGCCAGTGGGCGCCATGACCAGATCGGGCAAGGAATGGACACTCGCGGAGGAGAACACCAAAGCCACCCAACTAATAGGTGACGCCCTGGGGCTGGATCCCATCCTGTCCCGGCTCCTGGTCAACCGTGGGGTCAGCACTCCGGAGGAAGCGGAAAGGTTTTTAAATCCCAGGCTGGACTCCATCTCCAGCCCCTTCGACATCCCCTCCATGGATCTGGCGGCCAATCGAGTGGCCCTGGCCCAGGAGAGAGGGGAAAAAGTGGCCGTATATGGCGATTTTGACGTGGACGGACTCACCGCCGCCGCCACTTTAAGCCGGTTTCTTCTCGAATCGGGAATAGACACCCAGGCCGTGGCCTCCCGACGCCAGGCGCAGACAAGAGGCCTGACCCCGGAAGAGATCGACCAGATGAAAAACGATGGCTGCGCCCTGGTGATCACAGTGGATACAGGATCCTCGGCGGTGGCCGCCGCCCATCGGGCAGGGGAGGTGGGGCTGGATCTGGTTATAACGGATCATCACCTTCCTTCCGGGCAAAGGCCCCAGGCGCTGGCGGAGGTGAACCCCCACTTTTGCGAAAAAGACGCCCCAGGCCGGGACCTGAGCGGTGTGGGGGTGGCCTTCAAGCTGGCCATGGCCGCGCGGAAAACGATGCGCAATGATTCGGCGCCCCAGGATCAACCGAACCTGAAACGGCTGATGGGGCTGGTGGCCCTGGGGACGGTGGCGGATTGCTCTCCCCTGGTGGGGGAGAACAGGACCCTTGTGCGCCATGGTCTGGACGAGCTATCCAACAACGGCGTGGCGCTGCCGGGGCTGGAGGCCCTAAAGCAGGTCTGCCGTCTCAATGGCAGGGCTGTGACCTCCCGGGACATCTCCTTCGATCTGGCGCCCAGGCTCAACTCCGCTTCCAGAATGAACAATGTGCAGACGGCCCTGGATCTTCTGACCACCACAGACCCGCGACTGGCCACCAGGCTGGCGGCCACCCTGGATGCGGACAATATCAAAAGGAAATCAATACAGAACCAGATCCTGGAAGAAGCCCGAGCCATGACGGAGAAACTGACCGAACGTGAGACG
>JAOUPQ010000204.1 GCA_029879765.1 Nitrospinota bacterium
ACGTCGGTGAAGTTGCGTGCGTATGTGACGTTGTAGCCGAGAAACTTCAGATACCGGTATATCACATCGAACACGATGGCGGAGCGGGCATGGCCGATGTGGCACAGGTCGTATACCGTCACGCCGCAAACATACATCCGCACATTGGGCGGATCTATGGGAGTGAATTCTTCTTTTCGGCCAGTGAGGCTGTTATAAATCCTAAGGCTCATCTCATTCCATAATCTTTGGCCGTCTTTTTTAGACGGGCCGTTATACTGCCGGGGCCCAGAAGACGGAACAGATCCGCAAGCTTCGGCCCGCTTGTCCTGCCGGTCACCGCAGATCGGGCGGCCATAAACAGCTTTTTCCCTTTTATCCCTGTTTTTCGGGAGACTGATTCTATCATGGTCTTGAACGATTCCTCCCCCAGGTTTTCCATGCCCGCCACAGCTTCGATCATCTCCAGCGTAACTTTGGCCGATTCCGGCGCGCGCAGGAAAGCGTCGGCTTCTTCCTCCGGGGGCAATGGGGCCAGGAACTGGGCCAGTTGCTCCACTGCGTCTTTCGGGCCGTTCATCCCGTCGCGGACCACCTCCACCACAGCCGTCATGTCACCCCCCGCTGCCTCCGCCAGATCCACTCCCAGCTCCTCCGCCAGAGGCCCGATTGTCCGCAGGAACGCCTTCGGCGCCATTTTGCGCAAGGCCCTGGCGTTCAGGCTGTCCAGCCGGGCATGGTCGTATCGGGCAGGGGAACGGGAGACCTTTTCCAATGAGAACTTTTCCGCCATCGCTTCCAAAGTTTCCGGCTCGCTTCCATCCACCCCCGCCCAGCCCAGCATGGCCATGGCCGTGTTGATGGCTTCGGGGGCGTATCCCATTTCCAGCAGATCCAGAATGTCTGTGGCCCCGGTTCGTTTGGAGAGCTTTTTCCCCTCTTCGTCCAGCACCATGGGAAGGTGGGCATAGCTTGGCGGCGCATCCTCCAGCCCCCGGATGATCATCATCTGCCGGGGAGTGTTGGACAAGTGGTCCTCCCCGCGGATCACATGGGTGATTCCCATCTGCACATCATCCACCGCCCCGGCCAGCAGAAACGACGTGGAGCCATCGGAGCGGACGATGATGAAGTCGCCCAGATCCCCCGATTCGAAGGATACCGTCCCTCGAACCTGGTCTTCGAAAACTATGGTTTCCCCCTCCGGCATGCCAAACCGTATGGCCGGGCTTATTCCTTCCGATTCCTTCCGCGCTTTCTCCTCCGGCGTTATGGCCCGGCACCTGCCGGAATAGCGGGGCGCCTGGCGGCTGGCCATCATCCGCTTCCTCTCCTTTTCCAGGTCATCCTGGGAGCAGTAGCAAGGATAGGTGAGTCCCTTCGCAGCCAGTTTTTCCACTGCGGCCTTGTATGCCGCCTGTTTTTCACTCTGGCGATACGGCGCGCACATTCCACCAATATCCGGCCCCTCATCCCAATCCAGGCCCAGGCGACGCAGGGAGAGGATGATTTTCTCCTCGAACTCCATGGTGGAGCGCTCGGTGTCTGTGTCCTCTATCCGGAGGATGAATCCGCCGCCGCTGTTCGCCGCGAAGAGCCAGTTGAAAAGGGCCACTCTTGCCCCGCCCAGATGCAGCGGGCCGGTGGGGCTGGGGGCGAACCTGGTCCTGACCGAACCGGAATTGGTCATCGTTTGCTTATCAGCGCCACCGCCCACGCGGCGATCCCTTCGGCGCGGCCGACAAAGGACATCCCTTCCGTGGTGGTGGCCTTCACAGAAACCGCTCCCTTATTTATCCCCATAGCCTCGGCCATATTCTGGCGCATCTCGTCGCGATATGGGGCAAGCTTCGGCGCCTCCGCAGCCACCGTGGTATCCACATTCAGGATGGTGTACCCTTCTTCATGGAGCATCCGGGCGGTCTCCGACAGGAACATGAGGCTGGAGATCCCCCTGTACCGCTCGTCGCTATCCGGGAAATGGACACCGATATCCCCCAGGGCGGCGGCCCCCAGCAGAGCGTCGCACACCGCATGGACCAGGGCGTCAGCGTCCGAATGCCCCATCAGTCCTTTTGGATGGGCGATCTCCACCCCTCCCAGCACCATTTTCCGTCCACTCGCCAGCTTGTGAACATCAAAACCCATTCCCACTCTTTGTGTCATTGTCCTCTCTCCGCAATTTTCTTAACCAGGGCGAATATTTTCTTCTGCTTCATTGCGTCTGGAACAGCGGCCCCCGTTTCCCAGTTTAGCACCAGCTCCGGGGATACATCCAATTCCCTGGCGAACTCCTCCACGCTCAGTTCCGTGGTTTCCCTTAATATCTTGTAATCTATTCCCATTATTTCCGCTTTCCAGTCAAAATCCATTCATCACATTGGGAGTGGCAGGCATGCAGGACTCCTTCGGCTCCATTCCCGCCACAAACAACTCCGTCACCGAATCCTGGCACCACTGGTTGGCCAGCAGACCCGTTTCCCTGTCTATCAGGCGCGCCACCACCGCCACCGGCGGCGGGAAATCGCGGCTGGGGATTCCCCGAAGCGCCTCTTTCATGAACGCGGCCCATATGGGCGCGGCGGCTCGCCCCCCGGTCTGGCGGCTGCTCAAGGAGCGGTTGTCATCAAACCCCACCCACACCCCCACGGCGATATCCGCCGTGTAGCCTATGAACCATGCGTCGCGGTTGTCATTGGTGGTGCCGGTTTTCCCGGCGATATGTCTGCCGGGAATTTGGGCTCTCTGTCCGGTTCCGTTCTCCACCACTCCTTTGAGCATATTGCTCAGCACATAAGCCACTTCCGGCCTGACCGCTTCTGTGACCCTGGGCGGGGCGGTGTCCAGGATCGCCCCCTCCGAATCCACCACTGATTTTATAATCGAAGGGGAGGTGTACAGCCCCTTGTTGGCCAGGGTCGCATAAGCGGCGGTCAGTTCCATCAAGGTCATCTCCGCCGAGCCCAGCGCCAGGGAAAGGTCTGCGGGCAAAGGCGCCTCCACCCCCAGCCTGCGCGCCACATTTATCACCGGCCCCTCGCCGATATCGTGCAGCAGTTTCACGGTGGATACGTTCAGCGAATTCTCCAGCGCCTTGCGCAAAGTGACAGGGCCATAGAACTTGTTGGAGTAGTTGCGGGGCTTCCAGAACCCGGGGCTGTCCGTCCTGGGAAAGGATACGGGGGAATCCACCACCACGCTGGCCGGATGGTATCCTTTCTCCAGCGCCGCCAGATATATGAACGGCTTGAACGCCGAGCCGGGCTGGCGAAGAGCCTGGGTGGCGTGGTTGAACTCCGAGGTGTTGAAATCGGCCCCCCCCACCATGGCCAGCACATCGCCCGAGCTTACTTCAATGGCCACCAATCCGGCCTGCGCCAAAGCCCCGTCATGACGCACACCCGCTTTCTTCTCCTGCTCGTTTATAACAGCCAGCCCTTCGGCCACCGCTTTTTCCGCCGCCGCCTGCATCCTCATATCCAGTGTGGTGGTGACCTGCAATCCATCCTGGTACAGGCTGGCGGAACCGAAGTTTTTTAGCAACTGGACGCGCACCAGCTCCACATAATGGCCTGCCAGCTGGGCCCCGCCGCCGTTCTCCGCCAGGCGCAACAGCGCCCCCTCCGCGGCGAGTTCCTCTTCTTCCGTGATTTTCCCCTCTTCCAGCATTCTGCGCAGGACGATGTTCCTTCTGCGCAGCGCCGCTTCCGGGTTCTTGAAGGGTGAATACCTGTTTGGAGCTTTCGGCAGGCCCGCCAGCATAGCCGATTCGGCCAGGGTCAGCTCCTGGATGGATTTGCCGAAATATATCCTGGAAGCCGCTTCCACACCATAGGAACCGGACCCAAGGAATATCTGGTTGCAATATAGTTCAAGAATCTCCTCCTTGGTGTATCGCTTCTCCAGCTCGATCGCTAAAAGCGCCTCCCTGATTTTTCTGGATATTTTCTTTTCAGGAGTGAGGAATAGAACCTTGGCAAGCTGCTGGGTGATGGTGGATCCTCCCTGGGCCATGCTCATCTGTCGTATATCGGTGAGCAGCGCCCGGAGGATGCTGGAAAGCCGCACCCCCTTGTGGGCGAAAAACTGGTCATCCTCCACCGCCACGATGGCGTCTTTCAGGTGTTGGGGAATGGTGTCATATTCCACCCAGAACCGCTTTTCCCGATACAGCTCGTGATACACATCCCCATTTCTGTCCAGAATCCTGGTGACCACGTTTGGCCGATACTCCTCCAGCCTTTCCAGCGCCGGGAGCCCCTGGTACATGGCGAACAATTGACCCAGAATCACACCCGTGGCCGTGGCGAAGGCGCCCATGCTCCAGAAGAGCAACGGCCTGCGCTGGCGCATGGTCAATTGTCTGCTATCCATAAATCCTGATGGAACCTTTATATGTTTATCGAGCGTCCACCGTCCACGGTTATCACCTGGCCTGTGATATACGCGCTTCGGGCCAAAAACACCACCGTCCGGGCCACATCGTCGGCCTGGCCGAACCTGCCCATGGGAATCCGGGAAACAATCCTGGACTCGGTTGCTTCATCCAGCCCCCCCTCCGGATGGAGGATGGCGCCAGGCGCCACGCCGTTGACCAGGATGGCCGGGGCCAACTCCAGGGCAAGCTGCTTGGTTATGGCCGAAAGGCCGGCCTTGGAGGCGCAGTATGGCAAAAAACCCTTCCGGGGGAAATCGGCGAAAACATCCAGTATGTTTATGATTCCACCAGGGGCGCCTTTGGCCAACAGCCTGCGCGAGAGCATCGCCAACTCCACGGGGGCTTCCACGTGGATGATATGATACCGCAAAAGCTCCTCCCGGGTCAGGTCTTGTAGCGGAGATTTTGAATATATCGACGCATTGTTCACCAGAAGGTCGAGCCTGCCGAAAGCGGACGCCACCTGGTCCACCAACCCTGCCCTGGCGTCGGGCGAGGTGATATCCGCCTCCAGAGGGATGGCCGACCCATTGCCAAAGCGGCCATCTATCTCTTCTGCAAGCTCCACCGCGGCCTGGCGGGAGACATTGTGGTGGATCGCCACCCGGAACCCATCCTGCGCCAGCGCCATGCAGATGGCGGCGCCCAGCCTTCTGGCTCCTCCGGTGACCAGGGCGGTCTTCCGCTGGGGGCTCAATGTCCCTCCTTGCGCATGGGCGCGCGTTCCATCCCCCAGCGCTTTCTTTTTTCCCAAAGAGACTTGCGGCTGATCCCCAGCATATCGGCTATATCCTTCTCCTTATACTCGTTTTCATATCGCTGGATAAAGCTCTGGATATACTGGTCGATGGACAGGCGGCTATCCACGGAGCCGAGCCGGGCGCCCATGGCGTTTCCGGTCATTTTTTCCGGCAGGTTCTCCGGAGTCAAAGTTTCGCTTTCCGCCAGGATCAACGCTCTTTCGATAATATTCTCCAGTTCCCGCACATTGCCCGGCCAATGGTATGCGCTCAGGACGCGCAGGACCTCCGGGGAGATGGCCTTCACCCTGTTGTTTATCCTCGGCGCGTAGATTTCCAGGAAGTGGTTGGCCAGCGCCGCGATGTCATCCCCCCGTTCCCGCAAGGGGGGCATCTCTATTGTAAGAACGTT
>JAOUPQ010000205.1 GCA_029879765.1 Nitrospinota bacterium
TGAACAGAAAGCTGACCAACGTGGCCTTGAGGATGTTCACAAGATCCGCAAGGCTTGTATATCGCCACATTCCCCGGTGCAGGCCGAAGTAACCAAAAATCACGATCTTCATGGCCACAATCCATGGCGCCGTGGGGAGGAAACGAGAGTGGTAATGAATTTCTAATTCCTGGGCGTCTTCAAATCGGAGGCTGTAGGAAAGAAAATAGGAAAAGGCAAAAATCGCCGCATCCACCGCCAGCACCAGGTACCAGTTCAAATTACCCGACGGATACCAGCTTCTTTTTGCTTTCATATGACATAACCGAGGCGCCGACGTTTCTTGCTACTATGCAAAGATAGACGAAGGCAACCGATTGAAAATGATGTATTATATTATTTAAGCCCGAACTTTTGACAAGTGTATCTGAAAATCAAGGGTTGCGCCAAGGGGGAATTGTGGCGATGGGTGGCTTTCGATCTCAAATTGGACGGAGAAAAGAGTGAACAGGCCAAGACAGGCTCTGGTTTGCGTTATCGTGGTGAACTATAACAGCGGCCAGTTTCTGAGCACATGTGTAAATGCGCTAAAAAAACAGACCTTCACCGACTTCGAAGCGATCATTGTGGACAACGGCTCCACCGACCGCTCCATCGAATGGCTTGGTGAACTTCCGGAAAACTTCCGCGTGCACATGATGGAGGAGAACGCCGGCTTCGCCAAAGCCAACAACACCGCCGCGGCCATGACAGCAGCCGACTGGATCGCCACCCTCAACGCCGACGCCTGCCCGGACCAGCACTGGCTGGAAAAATTAATGAAAGCCGCCGGGCGCTATCCGGAAGTGGCCATGCTAGGCTCCACCCTGGTCAACGCGGAACGAGCGGATATCCTCGATGGCACCGGGGATGTGTTGCATGCTTCCGGTATCCCCTGGCGCTCCAATAACGGCGCTCCCATATCCGAGATCCCAAAGGAGGGGGAGACCTTTTCTCCCTGCGCCGCCGCCGCTTTGTACCAAAAAGACTGGTTCGACAAAATGGAAGGGTTCGACGAGCGCTTCTTCTGCTACATGGAGGATATGGACCTGGCGTACAGAATGCGCCTGCAAGGCCAGCGATGTATGCAGATCCCGGATTCGGTGGCCCTGCATATGGGTTCGGCCCTTTCCGGCGGCAGGTATGGCGCTTTTTCCCAGTTCCATGGCTCCAGGAACAGAATCTGGCTTTATGTCAAGAACACTCCCCTTGCCCTGATGCTGCTCACGTTTCCCTTTTTCCTGGCGGGGCAGGCGGCCATGATGTCCAAGGCCATAGTTTCCGGGTATGGCGCCCCGGTGATCCGGGGAACATGGGCGGCGATTATGGGGCTGTGGCCCATCCTAAAAGCCAGGCGCCAGACGCAAAAATCCGCCACAGTGGGCTCTTGGGAGATCGCAAAAGCCCTCACGTGGTCCCCTTTCAAGCTTCTGAAAAGGAGCGCGGACATCCGGCCTGTGTAAATTCCTGGGCAGATCATTTCCCACTCCCGGCCCCGTCTCTGGTATTATTATCAATTTACAACTTTCACCCCCTAATCTAACTTATGATGACCAAAAGACATCCCTGGTTCGATATCGATCCGGGCCCGAAGGCGCCAAATCAGGTTCATGCCTTTATAGAGATCGAACGAAACTCCCGGCTGAAACTGGAACTGGAAAAGCAAACCGGATTTTTAATTGTGGACAGGATCCTGCACGGGGCCGTGCACTATCCCCACAGCTACGGCTTTATCCCCCAGACCTATTGCGACGACCAGGATCCGCTGGATATCTTCGTCCTCTGCTCGGAGACCATCCCTTCCGGCACGATCGTGGAAGCGAAAGTCATCGGCGCCATGCGGATGACCGACCAGGGGGAGCTGGATGACAAGATCATCGCCGTGGCCATGGGCGACCCTGCTTTTGACGAGATTTTCAACATCACCCAGCTGCCCATATACCAGCGCAGCGAACTGAAAAAGTTCTTCGAGGAATACAAGACCCTGGAGAAAAAGGAGGTTATCGTGGAGGATTTCATGAACCACGATGAAGCGGCAGAAGCGGTGCGCCAATCGATGGATAGCTACCAGCGCGAGGCGGAGCGGCTGAAGGCCAAATACGGCCAAAGCCCCGACTAGAAACATTCCTCCAGGTTCCAGGCGGTTATGACGGAAAAAACCAGGTTCGGCCATTTGCAGGTTCCCCTGAAAAGGGTTCACATAGAACTGACCAACGCGTGCGAGTTCGGATGCAGGTTCTGCCCGAAATCCATTATGGAGCGCTCCTATGGATTCATGGACAAGGAACTGGGGAAAAAGATCATCTCCGAAGTGGCGGAAAACAACATCGCGGAGAAGGTGACCTTCCATGTGATGGGGGAGCCGACCATGCACCCGGACTTTTTCGAGTTCCTGGAGCATGCCGCCGCCGTGGGGCAGAAAGTGGGGTTGACCACCAACGGGCGCAACCTGGGAGGCGCCGTGGGCAAAAAACTGCTCGACTATCCTCTGCACCAGCTGGATATCTCTTTCCAGACTCCCACGGAGGAATCGTTTCCCCTGCGGGAGGCGGGGAAGCTGACCTTCCAGGAGTATCTGGACGGGATCATGGACTTTTTCACCGAGTATCGGCGTCGATGGCCCCAGACCATAATCAAGTTCCGGTTCCTGAACACTATCTTCCCCGTGAAAACCCTGGAAAAAGTCGCAGGCCCCATAAAGGTCATGTCCTCCACAAAGGAGCTGCGCTCCACTTTCAAGGAATGGGTGAAAAACATCCACACCCGCCTGGGCGTGGGGGAGGCGGATACGCAGGAGGCGCTACGCCGGGTGGACAAGCTGGTCTCCTACAAATGGAACGTGGTGGAGATCCTGCCCAACCTGTTTTTCGAGACCTACATCCTGGAGGACTGGGGCCATGCCTTCACCGGCGGGAAAGTGTATGACGCGTGGGCGGGCTACTGCTTCGGAATGCGGGACCACTTCGCCATCCTGCAAAACGGTGATGTGACCCTGTGCTGTATCGATTTTTCCGGCAAAACCGTGATCGGCAACCTTGCCACCAGCACGCTGGAGGAAGTTTTGTCCACCGATGAGTTCGGAGAAATCATGGCCGGGTTCGCCCGCTTCCGCCCGGTGCATCCATACTGCAAGCGCTGCATGGGATCGGCGTCCAGGCTATCCTGGCTGTTCAAGCCGGTGCTGGGAGTATTGGCTCTTGGCGCCTTAAAGCCTTTCTTCCACAAGAAAACGAAGCTCTTTACCGAGAAATAACTCCGCCGTTTTCGGCTCCTACAGGGCCGATCCCAGCTCCGCCATCCTCCGGGAAAGCTCCATCACCCTCTGCGCCTGGGCGGGGGGAAGGGCCGAGGCCATCTCCTCCAGGGCCGACGCGTTGGCGGACAACTCTATTTTGGTGTCCAATCTGGCCTGGGCGCTGACCCTATCCGACAGATTGGCGGTATCCGCCCGGTTGGCGGCGATCAACTGGCCTTGCAGTTCATTGGCCAGGTCCACCCCATCCACTCTGTCGTTGGTCGCCTGGATAGAGGCCGCCACGTCCTTCACCTGGTTGGCCTGCAGGGTGACGTTGTTATTGACCCAGATCAATCCACCCAGAGCCAGGGCGGCCAGTATGAAAGCGGAATAGGCGACGATACTGGGGCGGTTCCTGCTCTGTATCCCACTGGCTGCAAGCGGCGCGGCGGCAGGGGACTCGGCGGCAAAAGGCTCGGCGGCAAGAGGCGCAAAAACTGTTGCTTTCCCCTCGTTTTCCTTTTCTGTCTCAGAAGCCGCCAACTCCTCCTTGCTGTCATCCACAGAAGCCACGTCATCTTCCGTATCAGCTTCCGATTCCTCATCCAAAGGCTCGATCTGGGTTTTGATGGCCTGGGTGCTGTCCAGGGAGGGCATGGTCTCCGCCAGATCGGTTTCCTCCTCCGTAAGCTCCGGCGCCAGGGACAGCATCGGCTTTATCGGCTCCTCCTCCGGCTCGGGCTCCTCTTCCGAAGGGCTACTCTCTTGATTTGCTGCGGATTTATCCTTGAAGCTGATAAGTTTTAAAGGAAAGATGGATTCCGCCTCGGAGGCGCCTGCGCTCCCCACCAGCTCCTCCAGCAACTCGTTGAAGGTCTCTTCTGTAATGGTGGAAATAGGGCTGGCGTGGATCCCCTTCCCCTCCAGGATTTTCACCAGTTCCCCGGCCTGCATGTTCATTTTGCGCGCCGCCTCGTACACCCTCATATTGCTCATGTTCCGTCCCCACGGTTCGTAATGTTTTGAGCTATGATATCATGTCACTGCGCCAAGGGGATTGATAATTTCATTTCCATCGCGCCAAGGGCGCCATGTCCTGACAACAACCTTGACCTGAAAAAGGAGGCGAATATGGCCAACTGGTATTATGTGATCGATAACGAACGGCAAGGCCCTGTGCCGAAAAGCCAGATATTGACCTTGCTCGGCCAAGGCAAAATAGACAAAAGCACCCTGGTGTATACCACCGGCATGAGCGGATGGCAGAAGCTGGGCACATTGCGCACCCTGCAGGCCGAAGCCGGAACGCCACCTCCCCCCCCGTCGCGCTCTTCCTCCTCGGCCCATGAAATCGACTACAAGATTGTGGGAGAGGAGATGCAGTTTGTGGAGGTGGAGCTGGACCCAAAAGAGAGCGCCGTGGCGGAAGCGGGGGCCATGATGTATATGTCCAACAGCATAAAGATGAACGCCGTCTTCGGCGATGGGAGCGAACAGAAAGGCGGGTTTATGGACTCGCTTCTGGGCGCGGGGAAACGACTGCTCACCGGTGAGTCGCTCTTCACCACGGTCTTCACCCACGAGGGGCTCTCCGGCAAGGCCCATGTGGCTTTCGCCGCGCCGAACCCGGGCAAGATCATCCCCATCCACCTGGCGGAGATTGGCGGCAAGGTTATATGCCAGAAGGACGCTTTCCTCTGCGCGGCCAAGGGGGTCTCCATCGGCATCCATTTCCAGAAGCGAATCGGCGTTGGGCTTTTCGGTGGCGAGGGGTTCATCATGCAGTCGCTGGAAGGAGACGGATGGGTGTTCGCCCATGCGGGGGGAACCATCATCGAACGGGAGCTGGGCCCCGGCGAAAAGCTTAAAGTGGACACCGGCTGCCTGGTGGCCATGATGCCCACGGTGGATTTCGATATCGAATATGTGGGGGACATCAAGTCCGCTGTGTTCGGCGGCGAGGGTCTGTTCTTCGCGGCCATCAAGGGGCCGGGGAAGGTGTGGCTCCAGTCCCTTCCTTTCGCCAGGCTGGCCGGAAGGATAAACGCCATGCGCCCCAGAGCCAGCATGCATGGCGGGGGAAGCGGAGGCGAAGGCTCTGTCCTGGGCGGTCTGGGCGACCTTATAAGCGGAGACTGATAAACCATGAAAGATCGCTGGATTGTCATTGGCCTCTCCGGAGCGTCGGGGGTGATATACGGCGCCCGCCTGCTGCAATGGTTCCACGATAACCGGGAAAGCGGATTGAAGACCCGGCTTGTGATGACCCCCTCAGCGGCGCGGAACATGGTGATCGAAACCGGCCAC
>JAOUPQ010000206.1 GCA_029879765.1 Nitrospinota bacterium
TCGTTTCTTGTCGCCTCTTTCCTGGGCGCCCCCCACTTTGGCGTCCAGCCATATCAGCAGGGGCATGGCCAGGATGGCAAACACCGCGTTGGCCAATATCTGGGGCCCCAGCGCCGCGAGGGCAGGGCCAACTCCCTCGCCGTACACCATGCGGGCCATGGAGGCTTTCACAATGATATCGGCGACGGTGGCCGCCGCCACCAACCCCACCCGCGTGAAGAGGGTGTCGCTGATGTAGCTTTCCCGCAGCGCGCCCGAGGCAAACCCCACCAACCCCCAGGAGAGAACTCCCTGCCCCACGGTTCCGCAGAGCAGCAGGTCATGAAACAATCCTGCGGCGGCGCCGAAAGTCATCCCCCCCACCCGGCCGAAAGCCAGGGCGAAATGGACCACCAGCACCAGCGCCATGTCCGGCCGCCAGTCGACGCCGGGGATAATGGGAAAGGAGGAGGACTGGAGGATGAAGAAGAAGAGGGAGAGGAGCAGATATTGCGCGCTTTTCATTTCGAGTCCTTCCCGTCGGCCGTCGGGGGGGTGAAGCCTTTGAGCACCAGCACTTCCTCCAGCCGTTCCAGGTCCGCATGGGGCGAGATCCGCGCGGTGACGAAAAGCTCCTCCTTCTCCCTATGGATATCATACAGCGAGCCGATGAGCAGCCCTTTGGGATAGACCCCTCCCAGCCCGGAAGAGACCACCTGGTCCCCCTCGGAGACCTTGGCGTCGGCCCGGAGGTATCGGACGACCAGGTCGTGGCTGTTGGCGCCGGAGGCCACCAGGCCATCCCTGCTCATCTGGGCCAAGCCATCCACGGCGGAGCGGACATCGGTTATCAGCAGCACTTTGGAGACGCTGGCGGTGGTCTGTATGATCCTGCCCACCAATCCTCGATGGGTCACCACAGGCATGCTCAAGGCCAGGCCATGGGAGGAGCCTTTGTCCAGGGTGACAAGCCGCACCAGCCCGGATGTGTCCCTGGCCACCACCCTCGCCACTTCCACCGGCCCTGTTTGCTCCTGGTTGGCCCCCAGGAGCCTTTCTATCCTGGCGTATTGCCCCAGGTTTTCATTAAGGCGGGCGTTTTCCATCTCCAGGTGGTTGATCCTCTCCTTCAGCTCGATGTTCTCTTTCTTGACTCCCACCAGATATATATAGTCGTTCCATCCTCCCGCGGCCCAGTCCACCACCGCTGTCAGGGCTTTCTGGAAAGGCGCCATGATGGCCACCGCCCCTTTCTGCATGGGAGTCATATGGTTCTCTTTTCTGGCGCTTAGGTAGAAAAGGAAGAAGGAGACAACGACAAGGGTCGAAAGGATGGTGACGTTTCTGTATCTGCTGAGGAAACCTGACATGTGACGATCCGAAATAGGCGCCCCTGCAAAAAACAGGGGGGCCACCGGGAGCCTAAATAATTACGCTTCTTAAAATATTCACATCCTCTATCGCGATGCCCGCGCCCCGCACCACCGCCGTCAAGGGATCCTCGGCCAGGATGATGGGAAGCGAAGTCTCCTCCCGCAGCAGGGCGTCCAGCCCCTGGAGCATGGATCCGCCCCCCGCCAGGATGATCCCCTTGTCCACGATATCCGCGGCCAGTTCCGGGGGGGTGCGCTCCAGGGCGGTCTTCACCGCTTCCACCACTGCGGAGATCGGCTCGGACAGCGCCTCGCGCACTTCCGCGTCGGTAATGCTTAATGTTTTGGGGATGCCGCTCATCAGGTCGCGCCCCTTGATTTCCATGGAAAGCTCCCTTTCCGGAGGATAGGCGGTCCCGATGGTTATCTTCACCTCTTCGGCGGTGCGCTCGCCAATGAGCAGGTTATACTTTCGTTTGACATAGCTGACTATCGCCTCGTCCATCTCGTCCCCCGCCACCCGCACGGAGCGGGAATAGACGATGCCGGAGAGGGAGATGACCGCCACTTCCGTGGTGCCACCACCGATGTCTATGATCATGTTGCCGGTGGCCTCGGAGATGGGCATCCCCACCCCGATGGCCGCGGCCATGGGTTCTTCTATCAGATAAACCTCCCGGGCGTCGGCGTTCATGGCGGCGTCGCGCACGGCGCGTTTTTCCACCTGGGTGATGCCGGAGGGAACAGCGATCAGCACCCGGGAGCGCACCATGTTCTTGCGGTTATGGACCTTGTGGATGAAGTATCGGATCATCGCCTCGCACACCTCGAAGTTGGCGATGACGCCATCCTTCATAGGCCGGGTGGCGATTATGTTGCCTGGGGTTTTGCCCAGCATTTTCTTCGCCTCGGTGCCCACCGCCAGCACTTCCTTGCTCTCGGCGTGGATGGCCACCACGGAAGGCTCCCGCAGCACTATTCCTTTTCCCTTTTGGCTCACCAGGGTGTTGGCCGTGCCCAGGTCGATGGCCAGGTCGGAAGAAAACATGCCCCACACAGAATCGAAAACCATTGACGCTCCTATATCGAAAACCGGCGTCCCCGGGACGCGGATGTTTTTCTAGTTCAGCCAGTCCGAAGCCCATGACAGCCCATGGCGCGGATCAATTGAATACGCTATACCATTCGGCCTGTTTTTACAATAGTTTTCGATGACGGTGGGAGAAAACGCCACAATTGGGACAGGAAATCAGCGCCGCCACTCCGCCCCGACTTTGGAATCGCCTTGCATCAGGGCGGGCCGGACGAAAAAGGCCAGATAATTCGGATCCGCCAGCATCGCCTCGTTCAAATTCGAACCGCCTCTGACCGCGCCAAAGGAAGTGTAGTAAAAGAGGGGGAGGTTCCAGGCCAATTCCCTGTACCTAGCCTGGAGCTGACGCTTCAATTCCAGCATCTTCTCATCCCCTGCCCTGGATGATCGGGCCTTCTTCATCCGCTCCACAATTTGCTTCAGCTCCCTATCTTTTGCCAGTTCAGGATAGCGGACCTCGTTGCCTGTAATAATGTTTGGGTCGTCCAATGAGGTGAGCCTGTTCCAGAATAGCACCATGATCTCAAAATCGTGGTTTTCCACTCTCTCCAAAGTGTCCTCATACTCCAGGATTTTTAGCTCGCACGACATCCCCGCATCGTTCAGATATCTGCCAAGAAGCCTCAGTATTCCTTTTAATTCCGTCGAGTTGTCGGAAAAACCATATAATTTTAAGGTGAACTGTTTCCCATCCCGCACAAGCTTCTTGCCTTCTTTCCTCCATCCAGCTTCCTCCAGAAGTTTAAAAGCCTTTGGGATATCTCTTTTCCGGGTAACCTCCGGCCGGGTTCTGGGCGCAAGGTAATGAAATATGGTGTCTGTTGGCGCCCCCGCTCCCCGCAGTCCGTTGATATTTTCCACCAAATCATCCCTGTCTATCAGCAGGGAAATCGCCTCTCGAACTTTCTGGTTGGCAAACTTGGGATCTTTCTGGTTGAAAACCAATTGCCCATAGCCATGGTGGACGTAGCTAAAGGAAGTGATATCTTTATTGCTGCTTATGTATGAAAAGTCCTCGGCGTTTACATTGGAGATGTAATCAAGCTTCCCCTCCAGAAGAGCCATGGTCTGGGCGTCGGAATTGTCATAGAAATGGATATCCATATACTTGTATTTCGCTTTACCTCCCCAATATCTGTCCCATCTTTCCAGCCTGGCTATTTTATTATCCCAGTCCCAGCTCACCAGCTTGTATGGCCCGGACCCCATCAACTGCGGATCCTCTCCTTCGTTCCGGGCGCGGCGCTCCTCATGCCTTCGGTTCAAGATGCCATGCCCATAGATGTCTATGAGGTCGCAATCTCGATCGACCGAATGAATCCGCACAGAATACGGGCCGGTGATTTGATGGGTGAGCTTTACATGGGTGTTCATCCAGTTGCTCAATTTGATGTGGGAAATAGTAAAATCAAGATCTTCGGAGGTCATCTCCGACCCGTCATGGAACGATATCCCCTTGCGTATGGTGATATCACAGGTCTTTCTATCCTCGCTTACCTCAAGATGATCCAGCGCTATCTTTTTGTAAGAATCAGAATCCTTATCTTTGATAATTTCCGCCAGAAGCGGGTCGAACACCATCATCTCAATCTGGAAGGACAAATATATCTGGTTTTCGGAAAACCTAGCTTCCATCACCCCCACGCGGAAAGTATCGCTGACTTCAGCCTTCTCCCCTGCGGCCGAATCGTCCTGAAGCAAAACCCATCCAACAAAAACCACACCCGCGAAAACAAGGACCAGAACCACGTCTGTCCATGCTATCCACGATCGCATCGGTTCATTTTGACGGAAAGGCGCTCATAATTTCCTCCAGGCGCCGTCCACTCCCTTTCGGTACTCGGCTGGGGTGATCCCCAAAATGGCTTCATCATACGCCACAGCCGCAGGGCTATCCTGCCGGTCCGTATGGAACCGTTTCCACTCCCCCGCTTTCGAGCTGTAAAAGATCACCGAGCCATCCCCCCGGTCCACATAGCCGGTGGTGGCGATTACAAAATGGTCCTGCCCGGCATACACCCGGGCCACATCCATCCCGAACACTCCCACCATGGACTCGGAAAGGTCGTCGGGCCATTGGCCTGTCTCTTTGCGCCCCTCCTCCATGGCCTTCGCCGTCGGCTCCATCATCTCCTGGACATAGGAAACGCTCTTCACCACCACGGTCCGGTATACCGAGCCGTTGAGGATGGCGATCAGCGGAAGCGCCCCCACCGTGGCCATCAGCAGCAGGACCGTCCGGTTGCCGGGTTTGGTGAGCAGCCGGACCCCCAGCAGGAACGTGGGGATTATGGACACCACCGAAAGCCCCAGAAGTCTGGGGGGTCCGCCATGGGCTAGCCAGTCGATGGGAGTGGAAAAGGCGAACCCCACCTCCCACACCGTGGCCGTCAGCAACCCGCACAGCAGAATGCCCGTCGCTATCAGCGCCGAGCCGGAGAAAGACTCCGGCGGTTCGGTTTTGGAAGGAGCGGACAAGTCCGGGGCAGACGTGTTCTGGTCGGACAAGTCCGGGGCGGAGGCGCCACTATGGATGTTTTCAGGCATTTGGTTTGTTGTCACATCTTGATTGTTAATACGAATAATGTAACACATTGGGGGAGGGGTGGTGAAATTGAAGGGAGAATGTGGAAGTAATTAAGCTTTAAATACAGCAGCTACATTAAGGTAATCTATCCTTTTTTCCTTGCTCCTCCCTGGCCTGAGAAAGTGCGGAAGCTATCAACCCAGAAGGGACAGCCACTATTCCCAATCCAACCGCAAGAACGAAAAACGTGAATATACGACCTCCTGCGGTTATGGGATATACATCACCGTATCCAACGTATCCAACAGTGGTAAGGGTGGCCACGGCCCACCAAAGACTATGAAACACAGATTTAAAAGCCTCTGGCTGGGCTTCATTTTAAAAGTAATAGATTCCAACGGCGGAAAGGTACAGGATTATGAGCGCCGCTGAACCGAAAAGCACAGCTCAAACCCTGTAAATTAAATTGTGTAACTGCTCATAAATCCTTAATCTTCACAAAGGAGGATAATGAGCATGACGACAGACCGAAAGAAACTGGAGGCGATCGCACAGGGGCTCGCCAAAAACATCAAGT
>JAOUPQ010000207.1 GCA_029879765.1 Nitrospinota bacterium
GCCGCTTATCCTGTACAATCTTGCGATGATAGAAACAGAAACATTGACTCAGGAGAGTTTTTACATATGACCGATATCCACGCCGCCCGTCACTCCGCGGCCCACATCATGGCCGAGGCGATACAGCAGCTCCATCCCGGCGCCCAGTTCGCCTATGGCCCGGAAACGGACGACGGCTTCTACTACGACGTGAAGATCCCTGATGGCTCCATCACGGAAGAAGACCTGCCGAAGATCGAAAAGGCCATGAAAAAGATCATCAAGGCCCGCCACAAGTTCACCATGGAAGAGGTTCCACGCCAGCAGGCCCTGGAGCTTTTTGCAGGACAGAAATACAAGGTCCTGACCCTGGAGAACCAGCTGGCGGACCAGGAAACCGTGAGCGTATACCGCCAGGGAGCGTTCACCGACCTGTGCCGGGGGCCCCATGTGGAGCATACCGGCCAGATATCGGCGTTCAAGATCGACCGCATAGCCGGCAGCTACTGGCTGGGGGACTCGAAGAACGAGCCGTTGCAGCGGGTGTATGGCCTCTGCTTTTCCACCAAGGATGAACTGGCGGAATATGTCACGCGCATGGAGGAGGCGAAGAAGCGGGATCACCGGCTGATCAGCAAACAGCTGAAGCTATACTCCTGGCACGACGAAGGCCCCGGCTTCCCCTTCATGCTCCCCCATGGCCGGGTGCTATTCAACCTGCTGATAGACTACAACCGCGCCCAGAACAACAAGCGCGGCTATGTGGAGATCCATACGCCCCAGATGCTGGTGGAGGACCTCTGGGCCACCTCCGGGCATACCGACTATTACCGGGACAACATGTACTTTTCCCAGGTGGACGACCGCCAGTTCGCCATCAAGCCCATGAACTGCCCCGGCGGGGTGCTGGTGTACAAGGAGGAACGCCGATCCTATCGCGAGCTGCCGATGCGGGTTGCGGAGTTCGGCCTGGTCCACCGCCACGAATTGTCCGGCGTGCTCCACGGGCTTTTCCGGGCGCGGGCCTTCACCCAGGATGACGCCCATATCTACTGCGCCATCGAGGATATGGAAAAGGAGATTCAGGACGTGGTTGCGCTGACCCTGGAGACATATCGCGACTTCGGATTCAACGAATATGTGATATACGTGGCCACCCGGCCGGAGAAGGCCATCGGCGAACCGGAGGCCTGGGACCGGGCCACGGAGATACTGAAAAGAGCTTTGGCCCACCAGGGGCTGGATTACCGGATCAAGGAGGGGGAAGGCGCCTTCTATGGACCGAAGATCGAGTTCAACGTGAAGGACTCCATCGGGCGCCAATGGCAGTTGGGCACGGCCCAGCTCGATTTCTTCCTGCCCCAGCGCTTCGGCATGGAGTATATCGGCCACGACAGCGCCCCCCACACTCCGGTGATGCTCCATCGCGCCATCTTCGGCTCGCTGGAGCGGTTCATCGGCATATTGATCGAGAACACCATGGGCGCCTTCCCGCCATGGCTGGCGCCCTTGCAGGCGGTGGTGCTGCCCATCACCGACGACCAGAACGAATACGCCATAGCCACGGCCAAAAGGCTGCGGGAGGCGGGCTTGCGCGCCGAGGCGGACGTTTCGTCGGAGCGGCTGCAGAAGAAAATACGCAACGCCCAGATGATGAAGACACCCCACATGCTGGTGGCGGGCGGACGGGAGGCGGAAGCGGGGGCCGTGGCGGTGCGGCTGCGCACCGGGGAGGATCTGGGCGCCATGCCGCTGGAGGATTACATCGCCGGGATCACAGCCCAGGTCGCCGCCCGATCCTGGGAGCTTTGGAAGAAAACAGAAGAGGAGGAAAACAATGGCCAAGGATAGCTCGTTTGACATCGTGTCGAAGGTGGACATGGCGGAGGTGCAGAACGCCGTGAACCAGGCCACGGCGGAGATAAAACAGCGATTCGACTTCAAGGGATCCAAGGCGGAGATCACCCTGGACCATAAGGAGGGGGCGCTGACCCTGCTGGGGGATTCGGAGCCGCAACTGAAAACCATCATCGATATCCTGCAATCCAAATTCATCAAGCGGGGAGTGCCGATCAAGGCGCTGATCTATGGCGATCCGGAGCCGGCCAGCGGAGGGATGAGCCGCCAGAAGATCACGCTGCAGCAGGGGATTCCCACAGAGAAGGCGCGGGAAATCGTGAAGCTGATCAAGCAGATGAAGAACAAGACCCAGGCTGCCATCCAGGACGACCAGGTGCGCGTCTCCGGGAAAAACCGCGACGACCTGCAGGCGGTGATCGCCATGCTCAAGGAGAAGGATTTCGACATCGATATGCAGTTCGTGAATTATCGATGAACATCACAATCTTCTGCGTCGACGCTTTCACCAACCAGCCGTTCAGGGGAAACCCGGCCGCTGTGGTGATCCTTGACAAGGAGGCGCCTGAGGGATGGATGCAAAACGTGGCGGCGGAGATGAACCTGGCGGAGACGGCGTTCGTGGTGCAACAATCCCCCGGCCAGTACGGCCTGCGATGGTTCACCCCCACCATGGAAGTGGATCTGTGCGGCCACGCCACCCTGGCGTCGGCGTTCGCGCTGTGGGAGGGGGGACTGGAGACGGCAGAGACCATCACCTTCCATACAAGAAGCGGCGCTCTGGTGGCCAAACGAGCAGGCGACGCGATTGCCCTCGACTTCCCAGCGGTCGAGGTGGCGCCAGTGTCAGCCCCCACCGGATTGATGGAGGCCCTCGGCCTGTCGGCGGAGCCTACCGCCCACCTGGGCGGGCGCTACCACCTGATCGAACTTGAAAATGAAGACGCGGTCCGCGCCCTGGCGCCCGATTTTTATCGACTGAAAAAAGTGGCCGTTTTCGGAGTGATAGCCACTGCGCCGGGGGCCGACGCCGCAGTCGATTTCGTTTCCCGCTTCTTCGCCCCTGCGGCGGGGATAGACGAGGACCCGGTGACCGGCAGCGCCCATTGCCAGCTTGCGACATACTGGGCGCGGCGACTGGGGAAGCGCAGCTTTTCCGCTCGCCAGGTATCCCGCAGGGGGGGCGAGTTGCATGTGCGGCTCACCGAAGACGGTCGGGTTATCTTGCAGGGGATGGCGGCGCTGGTGTGGAAAGGGGCTATCACCAGACCCTGATTTCCACCTCGAATCAGCGTAGAAACAAAAATTCGGCGCGAGCTGTGGCGGCAGGTGCCGAAATTATTTCTTTCCTGCCACCCACAGGGTTTGAGCCATGCCCTGGGTGGGATTGGGCATGACTTGCAGAACATAGAATCTGGCCAGAAGTTTGTCTTTGAGATATGGGCTTGGGTGAAACGCGCAAAACAGCCGGCTCCCCTCCTTCACATTGGCGCGGACCACCAACTCCCCCTCCTCGAATCGGCGCAACTCATGGTCCAAAAGATGGGCAATGCAGTCCTCCCCATGGAAAGAGCCGATGAATATCCCCCCTGGCTTCAGCACCCGCTCGATATCGTCGATCCATACTTTGTGCATTTCCGCGGAAAGATGGGTGAAGACCGAGAGACAATATACTACATCGAAGAATCCATCCTCAAATGGCAACGGAGGCTGAAGGTTGTTCTGCCGGACGTGGATGTTTGGGAAGGTTTGCCTGAGCCAGCTTACACTTTGGGCGTTATAATCGGCGCCGAAAAGAGTGAGTTTTTGATCGAGCATTTCCATCTGGCGCAGGATACGCGCTGGACCGCAACCCCATTCCAACAACGTCTTTGTGCCTGGGCCTGCATGAGCCCGGATCATACCATGCAAGACGGCGGCGATTTGCTTCCCCGAATAATCATACGCGCGATAGCTGGCATGGCCGGAGGACTCGTAGAGGAGCCATAGCGGAGGGGGAGCGAAACTTTTGTTGGTGGCCAGGAAGTTTTCATTGTCCTTCCTGGCGAGCCAAACCGCCCTTAAATAGGCCGCTTGCTCCGCCAGAGGCAGAAGTCCAAAGCGCCTGATTATATTTACCAGTTTTTGCTTCATCAAGATGGTTCTTGAATTATTGAATTTTCAGAATAACATCCATGCGAATATTTGGCGCAATCTTTTTGTCCACAAGCGCTATCTTTACAGGTAAAAAGGTAAATTATAGGCTGGCGGCTGGCATATCGTATCAAAAGCAGGCGCTTCGAGCATGGATAAAGCGCCGGACGCCCAGTTAGTTCCCCGGTTTCCCATCCTCCTCCCGGCCATCTTTTTGGCCATCCACTCTCCGCCACCAGAAATCGGCCTCGGTCTTCTCCCCGGGCCTGACCACTTGCCCCACCCTGGGAGTGGCCATGTCCACCCCCAGCCGCCCCGCCTCCGCCAGGGCGCGCTCCATCGGCTCGTGCCAGGAATGCAGCCCCAGATCGAAGGTGGCCCAATGGTGGGGAACCATCACCCCGCCGGAGAGGTCGATATGCTCGGCCACCGCCTCCTTCGGGGTCATATGCCCCTTGCGCCATGTCCCCTTGTCGTTATAGGCGCCGATCTTCAGAAAGGTGACATCCATCGGCCCAAGTTCCCTGCCCACCTGTTTGAACCCGTCGAAATAGCCGGAGTCGCCACTTATGAAGATTCTTTTATGCGCTCCCGTCACGGCCCAGGAGGCCCATAGCCTCTGGTTCAGATCGAACAGCCCCCGGCTGGCGTAGTGGACCGCCGGTGTGGTGGTGAAGGTGAGCGATCCGATTTTGCGGGTCTCCCACCAGTCCATCTCGGCGATCTTATCCTTGGGGATCCCCCACTGCTCCAGCAGGGCGCCCACCCCCAGGGGAACCAGGAACAATCCGGTTTTCGGCGCCAGCTTTCGGATCGTGGGTTCCTCCAGGTGGTCGTAGTGGTCGTGGGTGATCAGGATGGCGTCCAGCGGGGGGAGGGAGCGCGCCGTGACCGGGGAGGGATGGAACCGTTTTGGCCCCATCCACGAGATCGGCGACGCCCTATCCTCGAACACAGGATCGGAAAGGATCAGGCGCCCTTCCATGGCGACAAGGAGGGAGGAGTGGCCCAGCCATGCGTATTGGAAAGCATCCTCGCCCAGGTTTGTCCATGCCCCCTGGTCGATGTCTGTGACGGGAATCACGCCCGTCGGCTGGGGATCCACCCGTTTTGTGGTCAGGTATTCCCACCCGACCTCCAACATCTCCCAGGTGAACAGCTCCGTTTTCACTCCATTGGGATTGACAAAAGACTTTCCGCCATATTGGGGAGAGGCCAGAATCCGCTTTTTGCGCTCGGGAGATTGATTTTGCATATATTCATCCATAGCAAGGAAGGCCACCAGGGCCATGAGCAACGCCAGGGCCGCCCCCACTGCAGTGATGGCCCGCCAACTGCCACGAGCGCCATTCGCCATGGTCATCCTTAATCGCCACGGTATCCGCGGTGGCGACGCGTATTATGGCCGGAAAAGAAATTATCCGTCCATATTAACAAAATAATCGTGCGCCGGAAAAACACATTCACTCTTTGCGCCCCTCTTTCTAAATTGCTTGCCGAACATAGGCGGGGTCATGATAAACTTTATGGGTAAAGTGTTGTAGCGCGATAATCGGGATGAGGGAAAAGTGGTTATGAA
>JAOUPQ010000208.1 GCA_029879765.1 Nitrospinota bacterium
TACCAGATTTATTAGTAAGTTTCGTGGGGCCGCTGTTCGGTGATACAATCGTTTTCCATGAAGCGAATCCCGATCAAAAGACTGTTGGCGGCCATGGCGGCGCCGGCCATGGCCATGGCTCTTTTCTACTGCGCCAGCAATTCGGACGGGGTGGAGGAAAAAGAGACCCGAACCCACAAAGTGGCCCGGGAGGATCTGGTGGTGGCTATCTCCGCCACCGGGGAGGTGGAGCCGGAATACAAGGTGGAGGTCAAGTCCAAGGCCTCCGGTGAAATTCTCGAATTCCCCCACGAACCTGGCGATGTGGTCAAAAAAGGGGAGGTTCTCATCCGTCTGGACCGGAAGACTGAAGAGCGCAACGTGGCCCTGATGGAGGCGGATCTGGCCCGGGCCAGGGCGGAGCTGGAATCGGCCAGGGCGGACCAGCTGGAAAAAGACCTGGCGCTGAAGCGAACCAGGTCCCTGGTGGGGAACAACCTGGTTTCCAGCCAGGAGCTCGATGGCGCCGTGGCGCGGGCCGCGGTGGCCGCCGCCAGGGTGAGCCAGGTGCAGGCGGCCCTGGAAAAAGCCCGGCTGGTGGTGGAAGACGCCCGCGAAAGGCTGGACGAGACTGTCATCGCGTCCCCCATCGATGGGGTGATTGTGGCCAAGGCGGTGGAGAGGGGCCAGATCATCACCTCCGGTATCACCTCCGTGACCGGAGGCACCAGCCTTCTGGTGGTGGCGGACTTGAGCCGGTTGCATGTCTTCGCCCTGGTGGACGAGACGGATATCGGCAAGGTGGAGACCGGCCAGCAGGCCACCTTGAGCGTGGACGCATACCCGGAAAGGACGTTCGAGGGGAAGGTGCGCCTGATATACCCCACAGGGGAGACCAGCGACAACATCACCGTGTTCCGGGTGAAGGTGGAGATTTTGGACGACAAAAAAACCTTGCTGCGCCCCGGCATGACCGCCAACGTGGATATCGTCCTGCGCAAAAGGCCCAACGCTCTCATAGTGCCGGACGAAGTGGTGGCCTATGACCCGGAGAAGCCTGAAAAAGGGTTGGTGTCCCTGAAGACAGCCAATGGCGTGGTGGAGCGCGAGGTGACCCTGGGGGAGACCAACGGTTTTGAGACGGAGATTACCGGCGGCCTGGAGGAAGGGGATCTGGTGCTGCTCAAGCCTCCCGCCAGGCGATGATAGATCTTAGGGATATAAAGAAAACCTACCAACGCGAGGGCGCCCCGGTGGAGGCTTTGCGCGGCGTGTCTGTCTCCATCGCCTCGGGGGACTATGTGGCCCTCATGGGCAAGTCCGGCTCCGGCAAAACCACCCTGATGAATATCATAGGGCTCCTGGACACCCCCACCGATGGGGAGTACCGTATCGACGACCGACCCACCGCCGGGCTTTCCGAAGATGAACTGGCCATCCTGCGCAACAGGAGGATCGGCTTCGTCTTCCAGAGCTTCAATCTGCTGGCCAGATATACCGCCCTGGAGAATGTGTGCATGCCCCTATATTACCGCCGGGAACGTTATCCGCAGAAAAAGGCGACCCAGGCGCTGGAGCGGGTGGATCTGGGCCACAGGATCAGCCACTTTCCAAACCAGCTCTCCGGCGGGGAATCGCAAAGGGTGGCCATAGCCCGCGCCCTGGTCACGGAACCGGCCATCATCCTGGCCGACGAACCCACAGGCAACCTGGACTCCGCCACCGGCGCCCAGATCATGGGCCTGTTCCAGGAACTGAACAAAGGAGGAACCACCATCCTGCTGGTGACTCACGAACCGGAAATCGCCAAAATGGCGGAAAGGATAATAAGGATCAGGGACGGGCTGCTGGTATAGCCGCCCCGCTTATTCCCCCTCCGGCGGCGGGATGGGCCCTGCGCCCAGCGCCGCCAACTCGCCACACACCATATCGCCGATCGGATCAAGCAGAGCCTCGATTTCCGGCGAAAGACTCATGGACGCGGTGGTCATATCCTTCGGCTTGACTCCGATGACCACCACCGAGGCGGGGCTCCGGTCGTTGACTTCGGCGATGGCCAGGCATTCGAGAAAGCCTATTTCATGGGCCGATATCTTTTTCGGGACGTTTTTGCGGAAATCGGCGCCGGTATAGCGGTATATGGATCCGGCGGGGCCATGGCCGTTGAGCGCGTCCACCACAATCAGGTGGTCCGCCTCCTCCACCAGGGGCAACAACCCCTTCATGGCGGTGGTCCCCCCATCCACAATCCGGACGTGGGGTGGAAAACGCCGGGTTTCCATCAGCCTCTCCACCACCCGCACACCCACCCCCTCGTCAGACAGGAGGACGTTTCCCATTCCGATGACAGTGATATTTGGTGGGCCGCTCATGACGTTATCTTACAACACAACACCGCGCCGTAGCGGAAAATGGCTTGTGACAGGACGAATATATGGCCAGACGCATGATGGCGGTCCCAGGATTTGCCAGGGGCAAAATGCTGGCGCCGGGTCCATTATGCTCGTGTTGTTTGGCAACTATTGCCAAGTAATGCCATGAAACTATGGCCACTAGGGCTTAATTTAACGAATTTACACAAAAATACAGGCAATTATGGTAAATAATAAAAAAATATCTAGCAATTCACATATAGATTATATATAATTAGACCAAAGTATGGGATGTTGGACCGACATCCCAGTTTTCACATAAGGGATGACCAGCTTTGCAAAACACCATATGTCAGAGAGTGCCATGAAAAGAACAAACTTATCATTGTTTTCGTTAATCGCGGTATGCCTCCCCTTGATAATGCTTCTTGGCGGGTGCGGTAAATTCATAGATCGCCAGGCCACCATCAATGTGGACCGCAGCAAGAATGACCAGGGAGGCGGACAGAACTCCACCAGTTGCGGGCCAACCCAGCAGATGGGGACATATGTTGCGGACTGGGTGTATACCGACTGCCCCAAGCAGGACTGGCTGCATATCCACCCTGGCACAGTGAACGACAAAGGAATAGCCCTGGGCCAGCGAAACGTGGGCAAGGGCATGCTTTCCGTGCGCTACACCCAGATGGACAACGCCACCATCAGCGACAAGGAGAACTTCGGTGTCTTCTTCATGGGCAAGGGGCATAATGGCGGAGAAGTGAACTGGCAGTGGATGTCCTACAAGAAAACCCATGAGGACATTCAATCCCGGCTGATCATCCAGAGGTTCGACGGCACCTGCCCCGGCTTCTGCGAACACGCCGACATCACCGACGAGTTGCAGTTCCGCAGTTTCTCCGAAATCTTCCAGTGGGACTGCCAGTGGGACACCACAGTTAACACAATCTCCTGCGTGATCACCAAGGTTGGGGATCCCACGGTGAACATCTTCACCAGGCTCGAGCCGATGGGACCATACAACACCCTGACCTATATAGGGCTGGGGCAGAAAGCCTTTGAAGGCCCCTATGAAAGTTATCGTGGAGTGATCTCGGACGTCAAGCTAACCATTTTCAAGTAGTCTTAAATCCTCCGGTGTTCTGTGGGAGCGGGGGGTAATTCCCTCGCTCCCCAGGACCATATTTTTTCCCGATAATCGCAAAGGCCCTCATCGAAAATGGCCTTGCCACCCCCCCTTGCGTTTTCATCATCCGGTTTTGCTGTTGCCTTGTCTTTTGCCGTCTGATAAAGTCTTTACGGCGGTTGCGTCTTTAATCTGGTCCCGCGAGGCCAGGAAGATCGCCGCGCAAGCCGAAACGGCTTTGAAAAATCCGCAGGTGGCATGCTTCCGGGGCCGGCGGTTATCATCGCGCAAGACCATCCGCCAGTTTTCATCTTATTTTTATCTGTATTGAAAGGTGACCATGGCCAAGGAAAGCAAGGCGCCCGCCAAGGCGGAAAAGGAAACAGACGACAACGTCATCCTTACCCCTTTGAAGCAAAAACAGGTGATTACCCGCATAGCCTATGAAATTGTGGAGCGGAACAAGAACCTGGATGAATTCGTCATCGTGGGGGTGGTGACCCGGGGCGGAGTCCTGGCAAAACGGATCGCCAAAGAGCTGAAGAGAATCGCAAAAGTGAATATACCGGTGGGGCTTTTGGACCCTACGCTTTATCGGGACGACTATCATAGAAGAGGCCCCGTGCTAAAAACCACCGGCACCACCATCCCCTTTCCCATAGAGAACAAAGTGGTGCTGCTGGTGGATGATGTGCTGTTCACCGGACGCACCATAAACGCCGCCATCACCCATCTTATTGACCTGGGGCGGCCAAAGGCCATAAAGCTGGCGGTTCTCATCGACCGGGGCCATCGCGAGTTCCCTATCCGCCCGGACTACTGTGGAAAGAACGTCCCCACCCAATATGTGGACAAAATCCGGGTCCGGTTCAAGGAATGCGACGGAAAAGACATGGTGCTAAGCGGCCTGGACTCCCAGGGCAATTCCAAAAATGGCGACTGACATGGCTCTTTCAGGAAAAAGCATAGTCTCCATGGCGGATCTTTCCGCCGATCATATTCGCCAGGTCCTCTCCACCGCGGCCATGATGAAGGAGATTTCGGAAAGGGAAGTGAAAAAGGCCCCCACCCTGCGCGGCAGGACCGTCATTAACTTCTTCGCCGAACCCTCCACCAGAACCAGGACCAGCTTCGAGATCGCCGGCAAAAGGCTCTCCGCCGATGTCATCAACATCTCCGCCTCCGGCTCTTCGCTGAGCAAGGGGGAGACGCTCAAGGACATGGCCGCGAACCTGCAGGCGATGAAACCGGACCTGATGGTGGTCCGCAGCCCCCATTCCGGCGTGCCGCATCTGCTGTCCAACTGGATGGCGTGCCCCGTGATCAACGCCGGGGATGGCCGCCATGAGCACCCCACCCAGGCGCTGCTGGACCTGATGACCATTCACGAGCGAAGGGAGGACCTGGAGGGGCTGAAAGTGACGATCCTGGGGGACATACTCAACAGCCGGGTTGCCCGCAGCAACATGATCGGCATGGCCAGGCTGGGGATGGAGGTCACCGCCTGCGGGCCCGCCACCATGCTGCCCACCAATATTGGCCAGATGGTGGCCCACCACACCACCGACGTGGCCGAGGCGGTGCGCGGCGCCGATGTGGTGATGGCCCTGCGCATCCAGAAGGAGCGCCTGGAGGGATGCAAGTTCCCCAACCTGAGGGAATATTCCCGCTATTTCGGGCTCACCGCCGCCCATATGAAACACGCCTCCCCCCAGGCCATTGTGCTCCACCCCGGCCCCATCAACCAGGGAGTGGAGATTTCCCCTGATGTGGTGGAAGGGCCGTGGTCCGTGATCCTGAACCAGGTTACCAATGGCGTGGCGGTGCGGATGGCGGCGTTGTATCTATTGCTGGGCGGCGCCCAGCCGGAAGCTTGAGGAGTTTGACATGGGCGACTTGCTGATAAAAAACGGACACCTGATCGACCCCGACTGCGGAGTGGACGGGACGATGGATATCCTGGTCGAAAAGGGTGTGATAGTCCAGACCGGGAAGAAACTGGCCGCGCAATCCA
>JAOUPQ010000209.1 GCA_029879765.1 Nitrospinota bacterium
GGCCCTTTTTGCTAAGCACACTTGTTATAGCCGCCGTCAAAGTGGTCTTGCCATGGTCCACGTGACCGATGGTGCCGATGTTGACGTGCGGTTTCGTCCTGTCGAATTTCTCCTTTGCCATGACGCTATTTCCTTAAATTTTAGCGAACGCACGAGGCGCCCATGTTTCGGGGGGCCATATTCCACCCACCCAGCCTCTATACGGTTTATCCTAATTGCGCGGCGCCGCTCCTGCGGCTCCGCCCATGTTCCATAACAACAATAAAAATGGAGCCCACGATCGGGATTGAACCGATGACCTCTTCCTTACCAAGGAAGCGCTCCACCACTGAGCTACGCGGGCCTTCTCGCCGTCGTCCTATCCGCTCCAAAGCCGCCGCGCCGCCCCAAAACAAAATGGAGCGGGAAACGGGACTCGAACCCGCGACCCTCAGCTTGGAAGGCTGATGCTCTACCAACTGAGCTATTCCCGCCCACTATATGGTGGGGAGGGGAGGATTCGAACCTCCGAAGGCGTAGCCGACAGATTTACAGTCTGTTCCCTTTAACCACTCGGGAACCTCCCCGGCGCCTAATTACCTAAAAAAATCCACTTTATCAAAAAATAAACACTTACCAGCTCAGCCGCCAAAGCCGACCATAAAGCCGGCGAAGGGACTCGAACCCCCGGCCTGCTGATTACAAATCAGCTGCTCTACCAACTGAGCTACACCGGCGCTTAAAGACACAACGGCCTCAAAAATTAAACGATTAGTCTATTGAATTCGCCTATCCGGTGTCAAGTGGATAAAAAATAAATTTTATTCAGCCTCCACCCCCCTGGCTCGGGATATTGAAAAATAAGGGATTTATCGTCTCTTTGTCGCGTCCTGGGATGGCGCGGATCTCTCCCCCGCCTCCGGGGCCACCGGCGGGCCTTTGCGGCCACAGCCCGAGCCCGTGGCCAAAACCAGCGCCAGAGCCATCGTCAGCGCCAATATTCCTACTTTTCCCATCTGGCCATCTCCTTGCCGATCGCTTTTAGCCTGGCCCTGATCCTGGCCGGCGCCGCGCCGCCTCGAACGTTTTTCCCTATGGCCGAATCCATGGCAGAGACTGCGCCCCCCATGGCCTTTTCCAGTAGCGGGTGAATCTTTTTCGCCTCCTGGGGCTTGAGCTGGCCAAAGTCGATCTGTCGCTCCAGGCAATAGCGCACCAGCTTCCCCACCACCTCGTGGGCGTCGCGGAATGGAGCGCCCGCCATAACCAGCCGGTCCGCCACATCCACGGCGGTCATGAAGCCTCCCGTGGCCCGGATGGCCAGTTTCTCTTTGTCCACATCCAGCCGGGCGATCATCATCTCCGCCATCTCCAGCATCGCCTCCATCTGCCCCGCCGCATCGAACACCGGCTCCTTGTCTTCCTGCATATCCTTGTTATAGGCCAGGGGCAGTCCTTTGAGCATGGTGAGCATGGAGATCAGATGGCCATAGAGCCTGCCCGTCTTCCCCCGGATCAGCTCCGGCACATCCGGATTCTTCTTCTGGGGCATGATCGAAGAACCGGTGCACATGTCGTCGGGAAGGTCCATCACCCCGAACTCCGCCGATGAGTAGATGATCAACTCCTCGGAAAGGCGGGACAGATGGGTGGCCGTCATCGAGACGCAGAAGAGAAACTCCGCGGCGAAGTCCCGGTCGGACACCGCATCCATGCTGTTCTCCGAAACGGCGTCGAACCCCAGCTCCCTGGCCACAAAATCGCGGTCTATGGGAAAATTGGTTCCCGCCAGCGCCGCCGAGCCCAGGGGCATGACGTTAATCCGCTTGCGGGCGGCGACGAAGCGCTCCGCGTCCCGGGAGAACATTTCATAGTACGCCAGGAACCAGTGGGCCAGGGGGACCGGCTGGGCCTGTTGCAGATGGGTGTATGCCGGGGCGATGGTTTCCACATGCTCTCCGGCGCGGTCGGCCAGGGCGCGTTGCAGCCGCCGGATCAGCCGGATGATGGCGTCGGTCCTCTGCCGGGTCCACATGCGGAAGCTGGTGGCCACCTGGTCGTTGCGGCTTCGGGCGGTGTGCAGCTTTCCGCCCACATCAGGGCCGGTGATCTGTTTCAGGCGCCGTTCGATGGCCATGTGGATATCCTCGTCCGCCGGGTCATAGACGAACTTCCCCGCGTCCATCTCCTTCTCGATGGCGCCCAGCCCCTTGACGATTTTGTCCGCGTCTTTTTTCGGGATTATCTTCTGTCGGCCCAGCATGGCGGCGTGGGCGCGGGAGAGGGCCAGGTCCTGTTTATAGAGGACGCGGTCGAACCCGATGCTGGCGTTGAACCGCTCCACGGCGGGATCCTGCCCGGCGGTGAACCGCCCGCTCCATGCTTTCTTTTTATCGTTCATTTTCGTGTGATCAGGAAACGCATAAATGTAGTTGCCCGATTCTATATGATTTGCGGTGAAGGCGCCATGTGGATTTTGGAGGGAGTAGGCAGGTTTCGGATGCCAATCAGTAGCCGGGATAGCGGAATACATACTGAATTCTGCTGTTGACGCTTCTTAAGTTTACAGTTAAACCTACTTGAAGTATATTATCCAGACTATCTCGGTAACTTTTTGAAGGGGCAAGTAAATCTAATGGAAATCACCTCTGAGAAACCCGCTGAACATCTTCGGTTTGGACGTGAGGCCTTGGCAGAACGATACGCCAAATTGCTTGCAAATTCTAGCCCATCGACTGTAGTTGGTCTTCTGGCTCCATGGGGTTCAGGCAAAACTACCCTGCTAAAAAGAGTTGAGTTACTTCTTTCAACAGACGGCGAAATATCGATGCTGAATAATGCAGACACAGAGGTGGGTGGAAACAAAATAGAATCTATCAAGAATAGCTTTTATGCTGCTGAAGTAATATGTCTCCATTTCTCGGCATGGGATCATGAAAATCCAAATGGTCTTGTTTCCGCGATGATGACGGAATTAGCTCATATATTTAAAGAAGATGCAGCGATTAAAGATGCGTTTCTGGAGGCCGCAGGAGCCTTGGGTGGTTTGGTGTCTGGTATAGCCATTCGTTTAAAATCATTCAATATGCTCGGTTTGAGTGATGTGGTTGATACGGCAGGAAAGCTTAAGAAAGATGCTGAAGCTGGGATAAAAGCCGCAAGCTATTTTCAAGAAAAGATGTTAAACGAATATCTCCATGACGAGCACAACAAACTCAAGAATAGCCTTGAGAAAGCTGCCCAAGCGTTGGGCAATAAAAGTAAAAGAAGAATTGCGCTGTTAATTGATGATCTCGACCGCTGCAACCCGGATAACATTTTCATGTTTTTGGATAGTCTCCGCCGGTTAATTTCCCTGACTGAGTCGATTACTTCATCTGGAGGGTTTGAAGGCTTTGTGGGCATTATCGCCGCCGACCCAGATATAATTCGTCAAGCGATCAAGGCAAAATACCCTGGTTTTGAGGGGGATCCACTCTGCTACATGGATAAATTATTTACCATTACCCATACTCTTCCAGAACCAGATGAGACCGATTGGAGACACTATCTGACTGCCCAATGGACAAAGGAAACCCTTCCAGAAATGGTAATTACTGGAGGTACGAGCATCAGCAAGTTCAATTACCTTGATCCTTTAATAACGTATTTCAAAACCTGCAATGGGGCACTTACACCGCGTCATGCAAATACCTTCTTACGTCACCTCAAAATTGCGATAGCAACGGACGAAATATCCTGCCCATCATTTTACTTCCCAGAAAATGAGGCTCTACACTTCCTTCCAATGACTATAGGATTTGCTTTAATTGGAATTGCAGCCCCGTATAAATTTGAAGCACTTATAGCAATTTCTGACAACATAATCTCAGAAGTGATCATTGAGGATTCAGCCATCACAGCGGAAGATATAAAACTAGCAAAGCAAATAAAGATATACAACACAGAGAGGTATGAACTTGAAACAGGTGGCAACTATAATAATGACTGGAATACATTTACGCTTACTCCGATTTTCCAAATCATGAAAAAACTGATTCCTAATAAAGATTGGCGGAAAATCAATTCAGGCAATACACTGATAGCCGCAAGAAAACTACTCTGGAAATAGCATAACCAACAATCAAAGCGCCTATGTCGGTGATATTGACTTTTATTCATGAATGATTATCCACATCTGGCAGATGGCTGCGCCACCTCCACCAGATAGCCTCTCCCCTGTTGACCTTCCCTCTCCTTATCCTTAGAATCATCCCGTACACAACTTATCAAAAACACCTTCCAGGTATTTATGAGCGAACCTTTCGACAAACTGGTCCAGATCATGGCGCGGCTGCGGGCGCCGGACGGATGCCCATGGGACCGGGAGCAGACCCACAAGAGCTTAAAGCCATACCTTATCGAAGAAGCCTACGAGACTCTCGAAGCGCTCGACTCCGGCGACGACGCGGAGTTCCGCGCCGAGCTGGGCGACCTTCTTTTGCAGATCGTCTTCCACTCCCAGCTGGCCGCCGAGGAAAACAGGTTCACCATAGACGATGTGGTGAACGGGATATGCGACAAGCTGATCCGCCGCCACACCCACGTGTTCGGTGATGTGAAGGCCACCGACCAGCAGGAAGCGCTGAACAACTGGGAGAAGGTGAAACGGGAGGAACGGGGAGGCGCGGACAGTGGCGCGTCGATCCTGGACGGAGTGCCCACCTCCATGCCCGCCCTGCTGCGCGCCCGGAGGCTGCAGAGCAAGGCCAAAAGCGTGGGGTTCGACTGGGACAGCGCCGATGGAGCCTTCGAGAAGCTGGAGGAGGAGATGGACGAGTTCCGCGCCGCCTTCGCCGCCATGGACCCCAAACGGCTGGAGGACGAACTGGGGGATATATTCTTCTCGCTGGTCAACGTGAGCCGTTTTCTGAAAATCAACCCGGAAGAGGCGCTGACCGGCTCCATATCAAAGTTTATAAACAGGTTCAAATACGTGGAGGGAGCAGTGGCCCGGTCCGGCAAACAGCTCGATTCTGTGGGACTGGAGGAGATGGACCGGCTGTGGGAGGAGGCGAAAAAAAATGACGCATAAGACGGAAGTGGACATATACTATGAGGACACGGACTGCGGCGGGGTGGTGTATTATGCCAACTATCTGCGGTTTTTCGAGCGGGCCAGGACCAGGATGCTGATCGACCTGGGGGTGGATCCGGCCTTTTGGCAAAAACAGGGGGTTGTGTTCGCCGTATACCGCGCCGAAGTGGACTACAAGGCCCCCGCCGTATATGGCGACCGGCTGGAGATAGAGACGTCCATAAGCGACGTGAAACCCACAAGGTTGACGTTCAACTATATCATCCGCGTGGGGGGCCGGGTTATCAACACCGGGCTGACCAAAATGGCCTGTGTGGGGCCGGAGATGAAACCGCGAAGAATACCTGAAGAAATAGAGGAAAAGCTGGGCAAGCAAGATGGATAAGACGAAAGACAATACTCCAGCGGCCACCTTGGTGGTCAAGCCGGA
>JAOUPQ010000210.1 GCA_029879765.1 Nitrospinota bacterium
ATGTGCGGATGTATGTTTGTGGCGTGACGGTATACGACCTGTGCCACATCGGCCATGCCCGCTCCGCCATCGTGTTCGATGTGATATACCGGTATCTGAAGTTTCTCGGCTACAACGTCACATACGCACGCAACTTCACCGATGTGGATGACAAGATAATCAATCGCGCCAACGAGTCCGGGATGGCGTGGGACCAGGTGGCTAGCAAGTATATAGATGAGTTTTACAACGACATGGGCGCCCTGGGCCTGCTGTCGCCAGACCTGGAGCCGAAAGCCACCGACCATATCCCGGAGATGCTGCAGATGATAAGCTCCCTGGTGGAGAAGGGGATGGCGTATGAGAGCGAGGGATCGGTCTATTACTCCGTGAAGAAATTTCCGGAATACGGTCGGTTGTCCGGCAAAAACATAGACGACCTGATGTCCGGCGCCCGGGTGGAGGTGGACGACAGGAAGAAAGACCCGCTGGATTTTGTATTGTGGAAAGCTTCCAAACCTGGGGAGCCCTGGTGGGATTCCCCCTGGGGCAAGGGGCGGCCGGGGTGGCACATAGAGTGCTCCGCCATGGGGCGCAAATATCTGGGGGAGGTTTTCGATATCCACGGCGGGGGGAAGGATCTGGTTTTCCCCCACCATGAAAACGAAATAGCCCAGTCCCAGGGGGCCAGCGGCAAGGCCCCGGTCAAGATGTGGGTTCACAACGGGTTTGTGAATGTGAACCAGGAGAAGATGTCCAAGTCGTTAGGGAACTTCTTTACCATAAAAGATATCCTGGCCAAGGTCCACCCGGAGACCGTGCGGCTGTTCCTGATCTCCAGCCACTACAGAAGCCCCATCGACTTCTCGCCGGAAGGCCTGGCCGCCACCGGCAAAAACCTGGCCCGCTTCTATGATCTGCTGTCGGCTCTGGATTCCATACCCCAGGATGTGCGGGCCGCCGCCGTCCTGGAGGAGGAATCGATGGCCGCCTTCGCCATGGCCATGGATGACGACTTCAACACAGCCGCCGCCATGGCCCATCTGAACACAGAGATGAAGCGGCTGAACCAGATGATGGCGGATATGAAGAAGATGAAGAAACAATCGGCCCAGTTCTCCGATGCCCAGGCGAGCCTGGCCTCCGGCGTGCACACCCTGGAGAAACTGGGAAAAACCCTGGGGCTGTTTCCCTCCAAACCCTCCGAGTTTATAGAAAGCTTCCGCCAGGCCAAGCTGGCCGAAGCCGGGATGACCGCCCGACAGGTGGCGGAGCTTATAACCAAAAGGGCCGAGGCCCGAAGGGGAAAAAAATTCGCCGAGGCGGACAGGATCAGGGAAGAGCTTTCCGCAAAGGGGATACTGCTCAACGACCAACCGGAAGGGACCACCTGGTCCGCTTCGCTGGACTAGCCCATGGCGCAGCGCTCCGGAAAACCCACCAGGAATAAACGCCCTCGCGAACGAAGCGGGCAGGATATCCTTTTCGGGATAAATCCAATCATGGAGGCGATAAAGGCAGGACGGCGAAAGGTATTCCGCATCATCCACAAGGAAGGTCTGCAGGGCGCCGCCGCGGCCAGCCTCCTTTCTCTGGCGCGGACCAAGGGGATCGTCGTGTCCCAGGCGCCGCTGGAGCAGGTGGCGGCCATGGCCAGCGCCGAAGGGCATCAGGGGATAGTGGCCTCCGTGGGGCCGCCTGTATATTCATCTTTCGACAAGCTGCTGGATCAGCTGGCGCGGATGGACAAGCCGATGGTGGCCCTCCTCGACGGAGTGATGGATCCTAGGAACCTGGGCGCCATCATCCGCAGCGCGGAGGCTTTTGGCGTGGCGGCGGTGATATATCCGGAACGAAGGGCGGCAACCTATACCGCCGTGGCGGCCAAGGCTTCCGCCGGGGCTGGGGAGCATATGCGCCTTTGCCCTGTGGTGAACATCGCCGAGGCTTTGCGCCTGTTGAGCCGGGATGACTTTGAGTGTATCGCCCTGGAAGGGGAGGGGGGGGAGCGGATGGAAAATCCACCCACTGGAGCTGTGGCGCTGGTCCTGGGCGGCGAAGGGACAGGGGTTCGGCCCCTGGTGGCAAAGCGTTGCGGCCGTTCGGTCCGGATTCCCATGCGGGGCCAAGTGGGTTCGCTGAATGTATCCGCCGCCGCCGCCATCGCGTTTCACTGGATCGCTTCCGGGCGGGGTTGACATTTCCAATAATATCACCGCGCCACCCGCGTCGCGCAAAATCAGGCAATGTGGATTCCTCTTGTAAATACCCACTCCGGTTTAAGATAATGAAGATATGGACGAGAGAGAGTATATAAATCGTATCTCTCCTGGAAGGCGCGATATAAACCAGCGTATGGTCCATCGCGGTTTTGTATTTCCGTTTGGCGCCTATCCGGAAGAGCCCTTCGATCAGAGGATCGGGTACGACTCGCGGTTCATCGAAGATAGTGGGCTATACAACTACGAGATCTCGGTGAGCCACGAGCGGGTGCTTAGTGTCTTCATTTCCCTTTTGCGCCTTATGCCAGGCCAGGCCCATGTGGTGGCCCAGGTGCACACCGACGATTACTATCGCGAATGCGACTCCTATGTTTCGGAAACCCCCGTCTCCGTGGCGGACCTGATCGACTGGATCATGACTTGGCGCAGTGTGGCGGCGGACGACGGTTTTTTCGGGATCGGCGCCTTTTGCGATGAACCCGCCGCGGAGGTGTTTCTGGACGAGCACAAGTCCATACATATGTATCATCACGATCCCCAGTTGATTGAGACCACCCTGGAAGGGATGGGGATTCCGTTTCGTATGGGATTGCGCTTTTTCTGGGACGAGCCCCATTACCATGAGCCCCTGCCGTTGTCCGACGAAGATAGCGACGATTTCCTGTCCGCCTTCGAGGATCTGGCGGACAAGTACGGGCTTATGCTCGAAGACGAGGAGGATGATAATATCGACGAGGATGGCGACCCCATGGGGGTCACCTGCTGGCGTGTGGAGGTTCGGGGATACCGGCAGAACGAGGAGGATTTGACCAGACGAGACGGAGGGTTTTACTCCACCTACTATCTTAACGCCGCGTCGCGATTCGAAGCCGGGATCCAGGTGGAAACATATCTGGAACACAGGCAGGAGCATGTGGACCTTTACCTGCAGATGGCCAGGGTTCCGCTGGAGCTTCTGACCGCCAACCTAAGAGACGCCAACAAGCTGCCCGGCGAGCCGGGAGTGTGGCTTGAGACTGACAAATATGAATTCGATATCGGGCACAGAGCCTGACATTCCTTTGAAACTGGCATATATTCTTCCTGGTCGGCGGGGGCGGCAGGCCCCATGATCCGGCCCTGGAGAGGAATAGATCCGAAAATCCACCCCACCGCCTTTGTGGAGAGCAGCGCCCAGGTGATCGGCGATGTGGTCATGGGGGCCGAATCCTCCGCCTGGTTCAACACCACCATCCGAGGGGATGTGAACTATATCAGGATCGGCGAGCGAACAAACATCCAGGATGGGTCTGTGCTGCATGTGACCAGGGACACTCACCCGCTGATCATCGGGGACGAGGTGACCGTGGGACATTCGGTCACCCTCCATGGATGCGTCATCGAGGGCCCAGCGCTCATCGGCATGGGGGCCATCATCCTGGACGGCGCCTTGCTGGAGCCTTATGTATTCGTCGCCGCAGGAGCGCTGGTGCCAGAGGGAATGCGGGTCCCCTCCGGATCCCTGGTGATGGGGATGCCGGCCAAGGTGAAGCGGCCTTTGACCCAGGAAGAAAGAGCGAGGATCGACAAGTCCGCCGCCAGTTATGTGGCCTACCGGCTCGACTATATGAACGGGGAATAACGGTCCCCGTTTTTTCCACTTTTCGGGATAGAACTGATGAACAAAGCGATTGTGACTGTTTTTATGGCTTCTGCCGCCGGAGCCTCCTCCGGGGAGACGCCCCAATGGCTGGTGGACAACCTGCCACTGTTCCTGGCGGTGATGTTTCTGCTCCCTCTGGTGATAACCGGCGCGGTTCTCTATAAAGTGTTTTACGCCGGGCGGAAGGATTTGCTCAAAAGAAGGGCCAGGGCCACGGAAGCTGTGGCGACGGTGGTCCATCTGGAACAGGCGGTGGGACAGGCGCGAATCGGGGGGAAAACGTATATCAAGGTGCGGCTTCGCCTTAAGGTGGCGGACACCTACAAGGGGGACTATGAGGCTGAAGCTGTGTGGTGGATAAACTTCCTGTTCACTCCCCAGGTTCAGGAAGGATCGGCGATAAGCGTGAAGGTGGAAACCACACCCGGAGGCCAGATATTCCCCAACACTCCATGGGCGGGGATAACCATGGCGGATCTTTTTCTGTCGCGATAACTGACGAAAAGGCCAGGGTTGGCGCGTCTGGGGGAGCCGCAGGGTTAGAAACCGGTGAAGAACCTGAGATAGAACTCGCCCGATCCCTTGTCCAGCCACTGCTGTTCCGGGCCATAGATGGTGTATTCCGGCATGATGTTGATCTTGTCCTTGATCTTTATCCAGGCGCCGATGGTGGCGGATTTTTCCTGGCCGGGAACAGGAGCGCCAACCTGGGCGCCATCACCGAGCATGTATGTGGAATAAGTGGCGCTCAACCCGAAGTCCCGCCCGATGCCCACCTGGGCCTTGGCGCTCAGGCTGGAGGATGGGGCGCTTCTGGGGTCCGAGTCGCCCAGCCTGTGGCCATTGATATCCAGTCCGTTGCCGCTAAGGTAGATGGTCTTCAATTTCACGGAAAGGCCGGCCACCGCGCCGCTGACCCCGGCGTCTATACCCACGGCGCTGGTCTTGAACGGGATGGAAAAATAGTCCGCCACTCCATTTCCGCCCGAGTCGGCGCTATCCTGGTTCTCTTCCATTCTTCCTCCGGCCCCAAACAGGCCGATGGTGAAGTTGACCCCTCCGGCGCTGGGTGTCAACGCCAGGCGATACCACATTTCGGCCCCGGCGGCGGGCGCCTCGTCCAGGAACATGACGCTGGATTTCGGGTTCAGCCACCCCACGCTGGCCTGGAACATGTCGCCATTATAATATCCGGATAATCCGCCCACTTCCGACTGGCTCCGGCTCCTGGAATCGCTGGGGAGGAACATCTGGCTGATTTTATCTTTCCCCGTGGATTTCACCGGATCCCCGTGGACCCGGATTCCAACGCGACCTTTTGTTTTTGAAGAAAAGGAGACCAGTTCCCGGTTTTCATCCGCAAGCTGGGTGGAGGAGATATATTGGGCCGAGGACTTGTAGTGACAGGAAAAGCAGGAGACCTTGGAATCCCGCGCAAAACTGGGCAGGGCAAAGGAGTCCCTCGCGAAAACCAAAGATATCACGCCCACAATTAACAGCGTCGTGGGTCGCCAGTTACTACTCATTGCCAACCTTTCCCCATTTCGGGATTTCTGATGAATAATTATAACGTTTGATGTCGGCAATGTCCATAAAGTAATAGGG
>JAOUPQ010000211.1 GCA_029879765.1 Nitrospinota bacterium
GATGTTGTCCACCAAAGCCGCCTCGGCGGCGTTGGCGGCGGGGACGATGACCCGGCGGGCTCCGCAATCCCGGCTAAGGATGGAGACCGGCAAGGCGCCCCGCACAGGCTTGATCCTTCCGTCCAGGGCCAGCTCCCCCACGATGATGGTGTCGTCCAGACCGTTTTCTATGATCCCTTCGGCGGAAAGGAGCGCCAGGGCTATGGGAAGATCGAAGACCGAACCCTCCTTGCGCACATCCGCCGGGGCCAGGTTCACGGTGATCCTTTTGATGGGCGCCTCGAAGCCGGAGTTGGCCAGCGCGGCCAGCACCCGGTTGGAGGACTCGCGCACGGCGGCGTCCGGCAGCCCCACGGTGGAGTATGTGAAGGCGCCAGGCGCCAGATCCACCTCCACTTCCACCTGATAGGCGTCTATCCCATATACGGCGGCGCTTCTTGCTTTGGATACCGGCATCGATCACCTTTTATACGATTGTTGTAAAGCAATCCTATGCCCGGCCATGGACGGTGTCAAGGCCATACCCCACGCCCCCTGTACGGGGAAAAAGCGTGAAGCGACGTGGCCGCCGTAAACTTCGCCAGGCGCCTTTGCCGCGCCCAAAAATCCGGCGGATGGTCGATCGGACCTATTGGGCGCCGTATACCTCTGCAAGGACTTTTGCCGCCCCCATGTCCAGCAGCTTCTCCGCCAGCGCCCTGCCCAGGGCCGGGCCATCGGCCGGGTCGCCCTCTGTCTTGTCGCGGAAAATAATCTTTCCATCCACCGAGCCCACCAATCCGTCCAGCTTCAGCCTTCCATCCACCAGCGTGGCGTGCCCGGCGATGGGCACCTGGCATCCGCCTTCCAGCCTGGCCAGAAACGCCCTCTCCGCCGCCACTCGCTGGGCGGTGGGGGGATGGTTCAGAAAATCGATCATGGCGCGGGTGGCGCTGTCATCCTTGCGGGTTTCGATCCCCAAGGCTCCCTGGGCCACGGCGGGGACGAAATCCTCCTCCGACAGCCGGGCGGTGATCAGGTTGTCCATCTCCATGCGCAACAGGCCGGAGACCGCCAGGATTATGGCGTCCATATTCTCCTCGGTCATTTTGCGCACCCTGGTGCCCACGTTGCCCCGCAGGGAAACCACATTCAGGTCCGGGCGAAGGCCAAGCAGCTGGGCCTGTCTGCGCAGCGAGGATGTGCCCACTTTGGCGCCCTGGGGAAGATCCGCCACGCTCCTGGCTTCTCTGGCCAAAAAGGCGTCTCTGGGGTCTTCCCGGTCGCAGATCACGGAGATCTCCAGCGGGTCCGGCAGCGCCGTGGGGACATCTTTCATGGAGTGGACCGCCAGGTCTATGTTCCCGGCGAGAAGCTCGTTTTCTATCTCCTTGACGAAAAGGCCCTTCCCCCCCACCTTGGCCAGGGGCACATCCAGGATCTTGTCCCCCTGGGTGTGGATGTGGAATATTTTCACCTCCACTCCCGGGTGTTTTTTCTCGATCTCGGACCGAATGAAGTTGGCCTGCCACAGCGCCAGCGGGCTGGCCCTGGTTCCAATCTTTAGCTCTTTCAATACAGAATCTCCATGGCGGTGGTTATTTATCCAGCCCGAAGAGGTAGCGCACCGCCTTTAGGTAATTATGCCCCTCTTCGGATTCAGCTTTTCTTTTAAGGTTGGCGATGGGGTGGTGGATGATCTTGTTGATCATGGACTGGGTCATCCGGTCGATGGCCTCCTTGTCCTCCGGAGACAGGGCCGCCAGCCGACCCAGGGTCTTCTCCATCTCCGCCTTTCGCACCGCCTCCACATTCTGGCGCAGGGCGATGATGGTGGGGGCCATTTCCAGCCTGTCCAGCCACACGAAGAACTGCTCCACCTCGCTTTTGACTATCTCCTCCGCCCGCTGGGCCTCCCTGGCCCTTTCCACCATGTTGGCTTCCACCACCTGGTGCAGGTCGTCTATGTTGTACAGATAGCAGTTGTCGATCTCGTTCACCGAGGGCTCGATATCCCTGGGGACGGCGATGTCTATGAAAAACATGGGGCGGTTCTGCCGCTGGCCGATCACTTTTTCCGCCAGATCCTTGCGCACCACGAAATGGGGGGCGCCGGTGGAGCTTATGACGATGTCGCATCGTTTCAGCTCCTCGTGCAGGTGGTCGAACTTCACCGCCTCGCCGTTGAACTGCACCGCCAGCTCCTTGGCCCGGTCATAGGTGCGGTTGGCCACCAGCACCGTCTCCACCCCCTGGGCCATCAGGTGCTTCACCGCCAGCTCTATCATCTCCCCCGCGCCGATCAGCAGCGCCGTCTTCCCCTCCAGGTCGCCGAATATCTTTTTGGCCAGCTCCACCGCCGCGAAGGAGACGGACACGGCGTTCTCCGCGATGCCGGTTTCTGTGCGGATACGCTTGGCCACATTGAAACTTTGTTCGAACAGACGGTTTATGATGGCGCCGGTGGCGGAATATTCCCGGGCGGCGCGGTATGCCCCCTTCACCTGGCCCAGGATCTGCGGCTCTCCCACGATCATGGAGTCGAGGCTGGAAGCCACTTTGAACAGATGCTCCACCGCGTCCTCGAGCACCAGCACGTATGCCGCCTTGTCCAGGGCGGCCCGGTCCACCTCGTGATAGCCGCAGAGGAAGCGCTTAAGCTCGTCCACGCCGCTGGCCACATCGGAGACCCTGGCGTAGATCTCCGTCCTGTTGCAGGTGGAGAGCACCACTTTTTCCCGCAGGCCGGGGGCCCGCTCTTCCAGCAGCCGAAGGTTGTCGCCCAGGGCCTTTTCCGGGATGGCCAGCTTTTCCCGCACCTCAACAGGGGCGGTCTTGTGGTTTATTCCAAAAACTATCAGGTTCATATCACTTGCTCAAGTGGGTCAACATGGCCATGGCGACCATGGCGAAAACAACAATCCCAAAGTTGGCTTCCCTGCGTCCACGCCATCCCAGCGCGGCCCTGCCCCCGCTGGCCACGGCGAACAACAGCCAGCCGAGGATCAGCAGGGCGGTGGAGCCGTGGATGGTTATACTTCCATATTTCTGGTAGGACCATACCACCGCCGATATAAAGCCGACGGTATAGATCGGGAACCCGACGATGAGCCCCTTCCGGTTCACATCGTCCAGAATTTCCAGCGATGGCAGCCGGTGATACCATGCGCCGAATTTTTTGGCTTTCAGCTGCCGCTCCTGGATAAGGTACATGACGCTGGCGGCGAAGACCAGGGTTATGGCGCCGAAAGCCAGAAAGGACGTGGTGCGGTGCAGCGTGAACCAGTATTCGCGCACCACCGGCGCCTCGGCGGCGTTGGGGGAGAGGATGAGCGCGATCAGGCACAGCAAAAACCCCACCGGAGTCATGAACGCGCCCAGGGGTTTTATTTTATAGTACCCTTCCGCCACCAGGAAAATGCCGAACACGATCCATGCCGAGAAAACGCAATACTCGAACAGGTTGCCATAGGGTCCGTGGCCGGTCTCCATGGAGCGCATCACCATCCCGGCGGTCTGGAAGGCAAAGCCGAGGGCGATCATGATGGTGGCGAGGATAAACAGGGATTGGCGGCGCAATGCCAGGTGCAGAAGGTATTTGAGCATCCCCAAAAAGAAGAGGAACGTGGCGATGATCAGCGGCGTGTTCATTATCTGACTATCTCCTCCACCAGCCTTTGCGCGGCGTCCATATCCCCTGTCTTCACCAGATCGAACAGGGCGGAGTCCGCCAGGGTATTGAACATCTCCTCCCGGGTCTTCTGGTCGTAAGACAGGCCCAAGGCCCGCTGGCGCGCCTGGCTCATAAGCTCCAGGTAAGGCGCCCATTCCGGGCCGAAATCGTTTTCCAGCTTTTTGCGCACCCGCTTGGCGATGGCCGGGGAACTGCCGGAAGTGCTGATGGCGATATGCAGTCCACCGCGCCGCACCACCGAAGGGACGAAAAAGGAACACAGCTGGGGCTGGTCCACCACATTGACGGGGATATTCCTGGCCTTGGCCTCCCGGGCCACCTCCTGGTTCACTTCATTGTTGTCGGTGGAGGCGATGACCAAAGTCGCGCCATCGAGCTGCCGGGGGGTGAACACCCCCTCGATCCATTGGGCCGCTCCCTTATCCACCTGCTCCGCCGTGGAAGGGGCAAGCCTGGGCGCCACCACCGTCACCCTGGCGCCGACGGCGAATAGCCCGGCGATCTTTCGGGCGGCCACGTCCCCGCCGCCCACCACAACGCATCGGGTGTCGTTAAGGCTCATGAATATGGGATACAGCGCGCTCACTTGCGCCCTTTCACCAGCGAGTTCAGCTCCTCCACGAACTCGTTGACATCGCGAAAATCCTTGTATACCGAGGCGAACCGGACATAGGCCACATCGTCGAGCTTCTTAAGGCCTTGCATGATCACCTCCCCGATGACGCTGCATGGCGCCTCCGGCTCCCCCAGTTCCAGGGCGGCCCGCACAGCCCGCTCCACCAGTTCCGTCCGTTCCTCGGCGGAGACGGAGCGTTTGTGGCAGGCTTTGTCTATACCGTCCAGGATCTTCTGGCGGCTGAAGGCCTGTCGCTCCCCGTTCTTCTTCACCACCAGCGGCAGGTTCTCCTCTATCTTTTCGTAGGTGGTGAACCTTCGACCACAGCTGATACACTCCCGGCGCCGACGGATCATATCCTCCTCCCTGGAGAGGCGGGAGTCTATCACTTTGCTGTCGGCGGCCTGGCAGGCGGGGCATTTCATGACAGTCCAGTGACGACACGCCCCGGAGCCGGGGAGGGGGCCTGGGCGATCATTTGGAATCCTCCCCCGCGGTTTTGCTCCCGGGGCCCTTTGGGTTCTCTTCGGAGGCTGAAGAGTTGATTCTGGAGGAGTCCAGCTCGCTTATTTTGTTTATCCGCTTGTCATGGCGCCCTCCCTCATAGGGAGTGTTCAGCCATGTCTCCAGGATGTCATAGGCCGTCTCCTCGCCGGTGGTCCTGCCTCCCAACACCAGGATATTGCAGTTGTTATGCATCCGGCTCATCTTGGCAGTGTAGTTGTCATACACAATGGCCGCCCGCACTCCGGAAATCTTGTTGGCCGCGATGCTCATGCCGATGCCGGTGCCGCACAGCAGGATGCCGCGCTGGTATGTCTTGTCCCCCACGGCTTTGGCCACCTTGATGGCGAAGTCCGGATAGTCCACAGACTCGGCGGAGTGGGTGCCCATGTCCACGGTTTCATACCCCAGCTTTTTGAGCCTTTCCTTAAGCTTTTCCTTAAGGTCAAAGGCTCCGTGATCCGAGGCGATGGCAATAGCGTTATTGTTCATGAAAAGGATTTAACTCACCAAGATAACCAGAAATGATCCGTACATTATAATCGCAAGCGTTGGGGTCTGTCAAAACAAGGCGATAGGACGGGGCGCCGAAGAGCGGGAACAAGGCCCGGTCCCGATTTCAAGGGATGCGGTCTGTCGCCA
>JAOUPQ010000212.1 GCA_029879765.1 Nitrospinota bacterium
CATCCGCCCCGTCGGAAGCTGGCAGGGTGGCCACGAGGCAGGATCGGGTTCCTTCGTCGGCCCACAATCCGGCTATCCTTCCCCCACCTTTGGGGACGGTTTTTCGGGTGGTGGCCTTGCCCCTGGCGATTTCCAGCGCCGGGGGGGCGGAGTCATGGCTTTCCATTATGTATATGGTGACCCGGACCGGGGAGTCGAAATCTATTGGCAGCTCGATCTCCTTCTGCTCCCCCCCCGCCCAGCCGTCCAGAGGGCCGGGTAACTGGGGCGGGATCTTGCGGTCATCCGGGTCCGCGCGAAAAGTTTTGTTCTTTTCGTAAAATCCGGAGTCGAGCAGGGAGATGTCCCTTTCGAAGACTATGGGAGCGAATATGGCGGCCAGCACTGCGGAGGATAGCCACAGGGCCACAGCCAGGGCTGCGGCCAAAGCCACGGTTTTCATCGGCGCAGTGGAGCGGACTGGATCGGTTATGGCTTCTGGCATGTCAGTAAAAGAGTAAAAACCCACATCTTCCCGGCGCGGAAATGGGCGTTGGCATTGGGCGGACTCATTCCCCCCATCCCGTTCCCAGGAACGGAAAAGGTAAAATATCACATTTATCCGGGAAGAGTCCACCATGGCCCCTCCCCTGGTTTGCCCGGAAAGGGAGAACAATAGTGGGTGGGAAGCCAGCGACTGTTTGACTCTTTTGGATAAAACTGATATAAAGCTATCTGGTTAGAGTTTGAAATCAGGTGGCTTTCCAGTAGTCGGACAGCGAAGAAACTATATAAACGCATCCAGGAGCGCTGTTATGGGCGACCCGAAGAGCAAGCCGGAGAAATCCGGGAACTTGCTTCACAGGTCCAAGGGTCTTCGTCTGGAACTTTCCGGAATACAAGAAGAAGAGACCTTTCACGAATGGGTTGTAGAGCTGGAAATGTTCCGGGACTGCCCGGAGCCGATCCCCTTGAAGGGGGCTGTGAAAGCCGAAGGATCGATTTACAAATCAGGAACCACGGTTTATTTCACCGCCCAGGCCCAGGGGGCTTTCGATCTGGTTTGCTCCCGATGCGCCAGGGATTTTGAGGCGCCTTTCAAGGCGGCGGTGAATGCTATATTCCTCCCTCGCAAGGAGGAGCCAGGAGCGCCTGTATCCGAAGAGGACGCAGGCGAGGTGGAAACCGCCTATTACGATGGCGAAACAGTGGATCTGTTTTTGCCGTTGCGAGACCAGGTTACTTTGGCGGAGCCGATGAGGCCGCTATGTATGGAAGATTGCAAGGGGCTGTGCCCGCGTTGCGGCGCGGACTGGAACGAGGCCGCTTGCGATTGCAGTGATACTTCCGGCGACCCCAGGTTCGCCGAATTGAAAAAACTATTTAACACCAAGGAGGGCTAAAATGCCGGTTCCTAAGAAAAAATCGTCCCGAAGCAGGAAAGGGATGCGAAACGCCCATAGCGCCCTCGCCATTCCACAGACTGCCGTTTGTCCAGAATGCGGCGCCGCCGTGAAAGCCCACCGCGTATGCCCGGAATGCGGCCAGTTCAAAGGAGAGCAGGTCGTCCAGGTGGAAGAAAGCTGATCTAGCTCTTTGCCCCATCCTATGACCGCCGAGGAGGGCGCCAGCGCGCCGCCCGATGACAGGGCAAAGGAGCGCGATCTGGCCAAAACGCGTCCAAAAACCGCGCCGAAACCGGAAGGCGAAAGGATTGTCCGCATAGCTTTGGACGCCATGGGGGGAGACTATGCCCCGGCGGCCATTGTGGAAGGGGCCATCCAGGCTGCCCGGGATTTTGCCGACGTCAGGATCACCCTGGTGGGGATCGAGGATGTGGTGAAGGAGGAAATGGCCCGCCACGGCGCCAGCCCGGAAACCATTTCCATAGCCCATGCCGAGGAAGTGATCGCCATGGACGAGCAGCCCGCCGCCGCCATGCGAAGAAAGAAAAATTCGTCGATCCATGTGGGGATTAAAATGGTGCGCGATGGAGAGGCGGACGCCTTCATCTCCGCCGGGAACACCGGAGCGGTCATGGCCGTGGCCACGGTGCTGCTGCGGACCATAGATCTCATCGACCGGCCGGCCATCGCCGCCACCATGCCCAGCCAGCGCGGATACACCGTGCTGCTGGACGCCGGGGCCAACGTGGTGTGCAAGCCGGAGAACCTGTTCCAGTTCGGCATCATGGGCTCCATCTTCGCCGAGCACTCCCTGGACAAGCCCAGGCCCACAGTGGGCCTGCTTTCCATAGGGGAAGAGGATGTGAAAGGCAACCCCACCACCAAAGAGGCTTTCGACCTTTTCTCTCAAAGCTCGCTGAACTTTATCGGGAACATAGAGGCCAAGCTTTTTTATCGCGGAATAGTGGACGTGGTGGTGTGCGACGGATTCACCGGAAACATCGCCCTAAAGATTTCGGAGTCGGTGGCGGAAATGATCACCGTGTTTCTAAAGCAGATGTTCTCCGCCTCCCTGAGCTCCAAGATCGCCTATTTCCTGATGAAGTCCCACCTTGCGGATTTCAAGAGAAAGGTGGATCACCAGGAGGTGGGGGGAGCGCCTCTTCTGGGGGTCAACGGCCCCGTGTTCATCTCCCACGGCTCCTCCTCCCCCAAGTCTATAAAAAGCGCCATCATCCGCGCCCGCAAGTTCGTGCAGGAGGATGTGATAGAGCATATCAGGGAGAACCTGGCGGAGAACAAGGATATCCTGGCCCATAAAGAGGCGAAGGAAGAGGGAATATGGACCCAGCTGACCAAGAAGATCGGGTTTGGGCAAACAGGGCAGGAGAGCAAGGATGAGTGAGCCAGGCTCCGGCTGCAAGATCGCCGGCGTGGGGGTCAATGTCCCCTCGAGGGTGCTCACCAACTTCGACCTGGAAAAAATGGTGGACACCTCCGATGAATGGATCGTCACCCGCACCGGCATCAGGGAGCGGCGCATCGCCGATGCGGATGAAACCACCCATGGCCTGGCCATTCCTGCGGCCCAGGAGGCGCTGCGCTCGGCGGGGATAGAGGCCAGGGACCTGGATCTGATCATCTGCGCCACCGCCACCCAGCAGCGATATTTCCCCTCCACCGCCTGCATGATCGGCCACGGGCTGGGCGCCGGAGACGCGCCGGGTTTCGACATATCCGCCGCATGCTCCGGGTTCATCTACGGCTCTTCCATCATCCAGCAGTATTTCAGGGGCGGCATGGCCAAAAACGCCCTGCTGGTGGCCAGCGAAATATACAGCCGCATCGTGAACTGGCAGGACAGGGCCACATGTGTTCTTTTTGGCGACGCCGCCGCCGCCGTGGTCTTTTCCGCTTCCGACTCCTCGGAAGGATTGATCGCCACCCGTATCCGCTCCAATGGGGAATATGGAAGTTTTCTGACAGGGGGCGCCATCACCCGCTCCGGCGACCCGGTGGCCGGGGCCCTGCCCACCATGGGGGATGGCTATTTTATCGAAATGAAAGGGAACCAGACCTTCAAGATCGCCGTCAAGAGCATGTGCGATGTGGCCACCCGCATCCTGGAGGAAAACGGGATGACCGTGGCGGATGTGGACATGGTGATTCCGCACCAGGCCAACATTCGCATCATCTCCGCGGTGGGCAAAAGCCTGGGGCTGCCGGAGGATAAGGTCTACTCCAATATCCACCGATATGGGAACACTTCCGCCGCCACCATTCCCCTGGCGTTATATGAGGCGGTGCAGGAAGGACGAGTGAAAAAAGGGGATGTGGTGCTGATGGTGGCCTTCGGAGGGGGGCTGACATGGGGCGCTTCCCTGATGCGCTGGTAACCCGCGTCCTTTCCCCGGATTCCCCGAACGGTTCACATTCCCCGCTGGCGCACATCCACCCTTCTGTGCAAGGGCAGGTCCAGCTTCATCCGCAGGAACACCCCATTGGTCAGGCCACTGGCCGACATGTTGTAGTTCCTGGTGGAATCCGCGGCTGTGGAGTATCCGTTGTAGTATAGCAGGCGATACCCTATCCCCAGATCCAGGGGCAATTGGCTGAACCGGAATCCCACATCGGCGTAAAGCTCCATTCCCAGGGGCAAGGTGGTCTCGTCCATCACCACGGTGCTTTCATTATCCTGCCCTGTGGATGCGCCGATGAGGACCAGCCAGAAAATTGTGGGGGAATCCACCTTGATGCTAAAGTACGGCCCCGGAGCCACTGGATTGATATGGTATGAGTATCCCATGGTGATTTCAAAATTATCATTGTCCCGCATGGCGCCTGTGGGATGGGCAAAATCCACATGGTAATAGCGAAACCCCACATATGCCCCCTCCGTCACAGCTCCTTGCCCCCTGTCTTTAAAGAGCAGGGAGAACCGCTGGCGTTTGGAAAGCCCCATGGTGGGGAACACCGTCTCGGCGGTTTCATATTCGGCGATAGACTCAAACTCCTGGCCGATATACGCCATCCGGTAGACCATGGCGGGGTTCGAGGAGGTGACGCTGGTGTCTGTGTTTCTTCTTTCATGGCCCCAGGAGGAGTCGCTCCAGACGGACCAGGTTTCGTAATGGGCTTCCGTCGAAAAGCTCAAGGCCGTATCCTGCGCCCATGCTTTCATGTTCAAAAGACAGGTCAAGGCCATGGCCATGGCCATGGCCCCAGCCACCTTCCGATTCCACCGCATATTCCTCCTTCGCCCCGGGGATGGGGCCCCAGGCCGGGTTTGGCCCAGGGTTGTCCTGCCTATGGATGTATTTATACGGACGACTCTGATCTATTGTGTCCCTGTCAACGAGAATAAAACATCAAAAATTCCAAGTGAAAAATGATATTCTATTTCATTAATCCGTATAGTAACTTGGTTGATAACCCGCGCCACGAGCCAATTGTGCCAAGGCGCAGTAGTAGCGCGATTTGCGCCTTGATAACAAATGAGCGAATACAACACCCTGGGCCGATACGAGATCATCAGTGAACTCGGGCATGGAGGCATGGGAACGGTCCTTCTGGGCAGGGACCCCAGAATAGACCGGAAGGTCGCGTTGAAAGTTATCCAGCACAAAAACTTCGCCGATCCCGACCACGAGGAAGAGACCATCAAAAGGTTTCACCAGGAGGCGAAAGCCGCTGGCAAACTGAGCCATCCCAATATAGTCACCGTCTTCGATGTGGGCGATGAAAACGATGTGAGCTATATCGCCATGGAGTATGTCCAGGGGCGGGACCTTTCCGAGATCATAAAGGAAAGGGGGAGGCTGTCGTTCCAGGAGGCCACCAGCGTCATCGTCCAGGTGGCCATGGCGCTGTCATATTCCCACGACCATGGAATTATCCACCGGGACATCAAACCGGGCAATATCATGATAGACAAGGACGGGGTGGTGAAGATCACCGATTTCGGTCTGGCCAGGCTCCAGGAGGCGGAGTCGATCACCAAAGCCGGCCACACTGTCGGTTCTCCTCTGTATATGTCGCCGGAG
>JAOUPQ010000213.1 GCA_029879765.1 Nitrospinota bacterium
CCTTCGCAGCGTGTATCCCTTGCCGTCCGGAGTGGTCACCAGGGCCAGGGCGTCAGTTTCCGTATGTATCACTCCCTCCAGTTTCAAGGAGAGAAGCTCATGAGACTCCAGATATTCCTTGGGTCGCTCCGGTTCACACTGCCCGCCTGGAGTTTCGATCCCGCGCTCTCCCCATGGAAGGAAAGGGTCTCTTTTCCCTGCCGGATTGTAGGAGGCCAGCATGATATCGCCTTCGCTCTCTTCTGGCGTTGAACCTTCTGTTTCAGCCTCTCCGGTCTCCGGGTCCTTTTTCGCCTTTGCCTCCGCTTCCAGGGCGGCGAACTCTTCCACCTCAGCTTTTGCCTTGGCTTCTTTTTCTTCCAGAGTGCCTAGCACCGGTTTTTCCTTGGCAGTCGCGTCGCCTTCCTCGGCTTCCGTGGCTTGCACATCAATGGGGATTTCCGTGGAGCGGAACCATTTATCCTTCTGAGCCAGCTTTGTAAGTTTCCACTCTTTGGGATTGGCCGGGTCACGGCTCCAGATTTCGCCACTTATGTTGTCGCGAATCATTTTTCCTTTTTGTCCCCGCACCTCGGTCCTGTTATAAAAGACCAGGGCCATGTCCGTTCCTTGCATCTGTACATTGCTAACAGTGGCGGTGTAGATTTTGCGCGGTATCATCAGCACTTTGACAAAATCGGTCCTCTTCTTGAGGGTGCTGTCGCTGAACTTGGGGGAAACCATAGCATTTATTGTCTTGGCGTCGTTTTTGGATATGGCCGTAGTCAGCATCCGAAAGGAATTTCTCACGTTTGCTTCGTCCTCGCCCGTGTTCTGCCCCAGCATATACTGGTAGCCGAAGAAGGCGGCGGCCGCCAACACCAAGATACCTAGCAGAAGTTTGCCTTTCATCAGTTATTCCCGTATTCCCGAGTTCTTTATCATCGCCATTTTCGTTCTATATATTCGGCAAATAGGCCTTTAAACCCAAATCCTTACCGTTTTGATCATTTCTTGCCAGCTTTCGCGTCTTTTCCCTTGGCCGCCGCGCCTGACTCCATGAACTTATACGTGATCGCCCGCAGTTCCACCGTCAGGTTGGTCGGATCCGTCTTGTCTTTTCCCGACTGCATCTGGACTTTCCCTATGGTCACAATCCTGGGAAGGTGCGCGATCTTGTCGAAGAACACCAGCACATTGTGGAATCTTCCTCGCACCTCGATATCCACCGGCACCTCTGAGTAGTATTCCGTTTTCTGTGTCACACCCATCGGTTTGAAGTTCTGGAAGTCCAGTCCAGACTGCAGCCCGAAGTTGGATATCTTCTCCAGCAGGGACGGAATTTCCTTTTCCGTGGGGAGGATTTTTTTGGCTTCCTCCAGCTCGGCTTCCGCCCGGGCCAGTTGTCTTTCCAGTTTGTCTTTTCTTTGCTCGTAGCTTTTTAGCGCGCTCACTTCTTTTTTCACGGCGCTAAGCTGCAGGTTCTTCTGGTCTATCTGAGCATCCAGGTCAGACACTGGGAAGTAATAGAAAATACCTGCGAACAAGGCTATGACAAATCCCATCGCGGCGAATCGCTGCCACGCGGGAAGGGGAATAATCTTGTCGTACGGCAGTTTTTCAAATAACTTATCTAAAAAATCCACGTCAAGCCCCTGTTATATTCTCTTGTTCATATACTGGTTTAGTTTCATGTCCGCCTAGTGCCCGCTTACGCCAGCCGGCGTCGGGGCAGGCCTATTCTTGACTTTTCCCTTTTTCGACTTGGCCGCTTCTTCTTCCATCTGCTTCTTCTGTTCCGCTTCCAGGCTTTTCTTCGTCATGAAGGAAACCGAGAATTTCTGCACATCTCTTGTAAAGGTGCTAGACCCCAGGCTTCCTTTCAGCGAAACCGCGCTGGTCTCTCCCAGTTCCACTCTTTCAAATTCTCCGGAATTGCCCAGCTTCGTCATGAATTCGGCCACGGCCTGGGGAGAGAAGGAATAACCCTCGATTTTGATAGATCCCATGTTGTCCAGCAACTTCGTCAGCCAAACCTGCTCCGGAAGAATGGTGTTTATCAGGTCCAGATAAGGCGTCGGTCCTGCCTTGATGGATTTAAGCTCGTTTATGGTTTCCATGATGGCGGCCACCTGGTTCTGCCTGCTTTCCATCTCCTGGACCCGCTTTTTTATACCTTCAAGTTTTTTCTTTTCCGCTTCGGCCTCGCTGATCTCCGTGGTCACCTTGCTCAGTTCGCTGCTTTTGGAGAGATACAGCATGACGCAGAATCCGGCCATGATCACGGCGGCTACCATGCCCATCTGGATCTGTTGCTGGATAAGACGCCGGTCTTTTGCCTGCCTGTCTGAAAGAAGGTTTATCCTAATCATTTGTCGTCAACCATTCTGGTGGCAAGTCCGATGGCGATCACGGCCATGGGGCCATAAGTTTCAAGATATTCCGGATCGAACATCTTGGTGTTTATCTTCAGGTTCTTGAAAGGATTAATGAGCTTGCACTCCAGGCCCAGCTCCTTGGCCATCATCGATTCCATCCCTTCCATCAACGCCCCGCCACCACAGATATACAGCCGTCTTACCCGGCCATCGGAGGTTTTGTGGAAGTTGTCCAGGGATCCGGAAATCTCCTTGCACAGCGAACTTACTCCCTGGCGAACCAAAATGGCCACTTCGTTTTTCTTCACACCCTCAGGAAGATGCCCAAGCTTGATGTTGTCCGCATCGACATAGGGAACGCTCAATCCTTTTTGTATCGCCTCGGTGATGTTGGCGCCTCCCGCCGGCATATCCCTGGTGAAGGCGGTGATTCCCTGTTCTACTATATTGATGTTGGTGGTGGTGGCGCCGATGTTCACCAGGGCGAATGTGTCGTCCACATCCAGCCCCATGGAAAGCTCGAAGCTGTTTTCCAGGGCGAAGACGTCCAGATCCGCCACTGTCGGTTTCAAGCCGGCTTGCTGCAGCAGGGCAACCTGGTCGCGGATTATGTCTTTTTTGGCGGCCACCAACAGCACATCCATCTGCCGGTCGTCTCCCTCGGGGGGCTTTTCCCCGGACTTGGGAAGCTCCCCTTCGGCTTTCACCACCTGGAAATCGACGTTTACTTCTTCAATGTCGAAAGGTATGTATTGTTCCGCTTCCTGCTGGATAGATTCGGCCAGGTCGTCCTCACTCATCAGGGGGACTGTGATTTTCTTTATGATTACAGATTGGCCGGAGATGGTGAAGACACACTGCCGGTAGCCCGCCAGTTTTTCCGCCTGGATCAGCTTTTTAATCCCATCCACCACCGCTTCAGGGTTTTCCACCATGCCGTCTACTATGGAATCAGGGGGAAGAGACACCATCCCGAAGTTTAGCAGGTCATAGCCACGCTTCGACTTCTTCACAAGCGCTACTTTCACCGAAGTGGAACCTAAGTCGATTCCCAAAAACGGCTTTTCACCAAATCCGAACAATTAGCACCTCACCTGTTTTGCCAAGTTTATACTTATCATGCCTATTCCGTGAAAAAGACCCCATCCCTGTCTTCCAAATCCATCTCCAAGGCGACAAGAATTTTCCTCTTGGTATCCAACCGACAGAAATAACCTTTTTCGACCCTGTCTATTGTCTGTACCGACAATCCAGTCTTTCTCGCCAGCTCCGCCTTGCTCATCATCTTGCTTTCGCGGATCTTCCGAACGTTATTGTTCTGTCTTCGCCCTCTACCCAAGGACATTAGCTATCCCACCACCATTAGAGTATTCAACCATGAATTATGCATTAACTTTATATGATTTGAGTAAATTTGTCAACATTTATTCTATTTTACCATGAATTAAAGGTATATTACATCATATTAGTATTTCATATTAAATTGTTTAAAATAACTTATGTTACCTAATTCCTAAATACGCCAAATTACACCTAATTATACCTTACTTTTCATCTCTTGATATCAATACACCCATAATAACAGGCCTATTTCTACAGATTTATGAAGGTATTTTCACTTTTTTCCAAATCCACGATCGAAATGCTGGCCGCCCCCTTCACCCAGCCACACGCCTCTCCCGGGTTCACAACCAGCGTTTCTCCGCTTCTTTGGAAGTATTTGTCGTGGGTATGGCCGAAAACTATCAGGTCCAGCCCCCCTTTCATAATGATCTCATCCATTCTTGTCGGCTCATGGAGCATGGCTATCCGTTTCCCATCCAGCTCCAGGGTCCATGGACGGTCATTCAGAACCCACCCATTCTCTTTAAATAGTTTGGACAAACCAGCCTTCTCACCATCGTTGTTGCCGAAAACCGCATAAAAAGGAGTTTGAAGCCTCTGGAAGGGGAGCATGGAAAAGGGAGACACGAAGTCACCACAGTGCAGCACTGCGTCCAGATTGGCGCCGTTGAATATCTCCACAGCTTTCTCCACCAGCGGAATCCTGTCATGGGAATCGGAGATAAGACCAAGCTTCATATCCACCACCTATTAGATACATTTGCCATTAGAAAAGTAGGGCGAGAAGATATGGAGGGAAACCATCTTTTTGGCATTCCATACCACATTCATAACGTCACGTTACATCTGTCGCCAGCCACCTTGTACAGAATAGCGCAATATATCTTTTTTTACAACGATTTGGAGCGGCCCCGGAAACTGGCGGGGGCGTTTTTCCGGAAAGGAGGGCTATCTGGGCCCGAACTGTCATTATCAAGCGCTCCCTGACGGCCCTATGGCGCAAGTTGCCTGGTCACTCGGGACGCGCACCCTCAGTACCCCCTTATAGATGCATATGCGACAAGCTTTCCGTTCTATACCATACAACCTGCCCGTCATGGGATATGCACACAAATCATTTGCGCTTTCACTTCTTCATGATTCAAGGTTTCCGAAATTATACTGTATGTCCCTTACAACCTGTTCGGGACCCTGCGGGGCGTGACGACGGCGGACGGGACGGCCATCGAATACGTGATCGATTCATCCGGGCGGCGGATCGGCAAGAAGGTGAACGGCGTCCTGGTCCAGGGCTTCGTCTACATGGACTATATCAACCCGGTGGCCGAGCTGGACGGCGCGGGCAATGTCGTCGCCAGATTCGTCTATGGGTACAAGGACGGCTCCTCGGCGTATATCGTCAAGGGGGGCAAGACCTATCGCGTCATCGCCGACCATCTGAGCAGTCCGCGGCTGGTGATCGACACCGCCACGGGCGAGGTCGTCCAGCGGATCGATTACGACGAGTATGGTAATATATTACAAGATACAAATCCGGGATTCATCCCGTTCGGCTACGGCGCGGGGATGTACGACCAGCACACGAAGCTGCTGCGCTTCGGCGCGCGGGATTATGATACTCATGCGGGACGATGGACGGCTAAGGACCCCGCGAGATTTAACTATGGCGAGTTCAATATGTACTGGTACGTTGGAAATGATCCGG
>JAOUPQ010000031.1 GCA_029879765.1 Nitrospinota bacterium
GCCGATATTTCCCAGGCGGGGAGGATACCGGTTATCATGGGCGCCATTTCCAGGCTAAAAGAGGAGTTTGGCGATCAGGTGGCGGTGGGGACATATATCCTGGGGCCCTTCACCCTGGCGGGCCAGTTGAAGGAACTGGACGAGCTTCTGGAGGAGTCTTTCATAGAGCCGGAAAAGACCGGCAAATTGCTCGAGGTTCTTTCCGGATACATCATCGACGTTTTCAAGCTGTACCAGCAGGCGGGGGCCGACTATTTCACCCTGCGCGAGATGGGCGCCACTTCCGACGTCATGAGCCCGCGCAGCTTCAAATCGCTGGTCAAGCCGCACCTGGTTCGGATCATGAACGAGATGCCCAGGCCGAATATCCTGCACATCTGTGGAGACACCAACAACATAATCGAGGACATGGCCCAATGCGGCGCGGACGCGGTCAGTGTGGACCACAAGAACCGTGTGGCGGACAGCAGGAAGAAGCTGGGGGACGAGGTGATAATCCTCAGCGGGTTCGATCCCGTGAAAATCCTCCATCAGGGCGCCACTTCCGAAGTGCGCCCGGGGTTGGAAAAGATGTGGGATGGCGCCAACGCCGTCTGGCCCGGATGCGATATCTGGCCGGAGGTGACCAATGAAAACATGGCGGAGCTCACTGCGGCCCTGAAGGAGCATTGACATAGCATGAAGCTGGTGCAGGTGGCCGGATATCTGGGATCGGGGAAAACCACCCTGATCCTGGATCTGGTTCGCGCGCTGGCGGCGACCGGGACCAAGGTGGCCATCCTGGTTAACGATGTGGGGGAAGTGCCGGTGGATGGCAAGGTGCTCAGCCTCTCCGGCATGACCGTCAAGGATATCGGCGGCGGATGTGTCTGCTGCCAGGTGGCCGGAAGCCTGATGAAGACCCTGGAGATCCTGGGACGGGAGCAGAAACCGGATATTGTGATAGTGGAGCCCACGGGGATCGCCGTGCCGGAGTCGATAAAGGAGACGGCCAGGCTGGCCGCGCGGAAAACTCCGGTTACGCTGGGTCCTGTGATTGTCCTTTTCGACACCACCAGGGTGGAGAAACTGATAAACTTTGATACCATCAACAGGTTGGTGGCAAGGCAGGTCAAGGACGCGGATGTGGTGGCGCTGAGCAAGGTGGACGCTGCGGAAGATAATGACATTTCGCGAGCAGTTGAGGAAGTGGCCCGGCTTAATCCAAAAGCGAAAATAGTGAGGCTTTCCGTCAGGTCTGGCGAGGGGCTGGAGGAAATAGTGCGACGGACCCAGCAGGAAATGGCCCCCGCATGAGCGCCGACCCTGGGGTGGATGGCCCGAAAAGCCCCCTGCACCAGCGGTTCGAAAGTTGCGCTGTTGTGGCGGCCCTTGGGCGGGGCGAGCCTTTCGGGCTGGAGGAGCTGAAAAGGTTCGCCAAAGATTTGATGGCTGCGGTGACGGAAAAAGTGGCGGCCGCCGGGGCGCTGGACATAGGCCATATAAAAGCGGTGGTGGAAAGTGGCCAGTGCTTTATATACGCCAACACGGTGGGGGATCCGAAAGACATTACCGTGGAGACCAATAAAGAGACGCCCCAGGGGGACGTTTCTCTGACGCTGAACGCCGTGGTGCTGGGGCTGGAGCAGGGAAAGATCCACATGGCGGCTCACGAAGGGATGCTAATGACGGCGGAGAGATACCGCCTGGAAATAAGAAAGCCATAGGAATAAAAGTTACAAGGCAGGATTAATGACTCATGTGAATGCTATCGCCGCTGGCGAAAAGAGAATGGAGGAGTTCAAGATAGAGAGCGAGCCTTTCTATCTGCCGATAAACGACGAGATATCGCTGTTCAATATAGCGTATAAGAACCAGCTCCCCCTTATGCTAAAAGGCCCCACAGGATGCGGGAAGACCCGGTTCATGTCCTACATGGCCTACACCCTCGGTTTGCCGCTCATCACCGTGGCCTGCCATGAGGATCTGACCACCAGCGACCTGGTGGGCCGATACCTGCTCGATGGCGGCTCCACCCGATGGCAGGACGGGCCGCTGGCCCTGGCGGTGCGCCATGGCGGCATATGCTATCTGGACGAGATCGTGGAAGCCCGGAAGGACACCACCGTGGCCATCCATCCGCTCACCGACGACCGGCGGGTTCTTCCGCTGGAGAAAAAGGGGCAGATCATGGAAGCCACCGACTCCTTCATGCTGGCCATATCCTACAACCCCGGATACCAGACCGTGCTCAAGGATTTGAAGCAGAGCACCAAACAGCGCTTCATCACCATAGAGTTCGATTTTCCTGAAGCCAGCCTGGAAGAAGAGATAGTGATGCGCGAGGCGGGAGTGGAGCGCAAGGACGCCGCCAACCTGCGCAAGGTGGCGGAAAAATTCCGCGCCATGAAAAACCGGGGGCTGGACGAGGGAGTCTCCACCCGTCTGCTTATTTACGCAGGGATTCTGATCCGCAACGGTGTGGCCCCCCGGAGGGCTTGTTCCACCGCGATGATAGACCCGATTACCGATGATCCGGATATAAAAAAGACTTTAGAGGAAATAGTTTCCTCGATCATTTAACCGCGTTTTAGGAGCGCGATATGGCTTCACGAACGGAGAGCCTGAAAGATAAACTGGGGCCCGCAGCCAGGCTGGTGGACCAGTTTATGGATCAGACATCCGAATTGCTGGAAGAGGGGGGCAGGGACGCCTGGCTCTCCATCGTGGAGATATTCGCCACCTTCGACAAGCCCGTGGCCTCCCGGACTCTGGGCGCCGCCGCCAACATCGTGGCCGGGCTGGACGAGCCGCAAAAAAGGGAAAGCGCCGCCCGGATTATCCTGGGGATGGGGCGGCCGCGCTGGTCTGTGATGGCCACCGCCATGAACAACATGGAATCCTTCATCGCCATCGAGCCTGACTACACCCTGCAATGGCTCTCCCACGGAGCCGCCCTGGCCAAGGTGGATCAGGACGTGGCCTCCAATTACTTCAACGCCAGCGTGGAGATGCTCCAGTATCTGGGCTCGGGCCGGTTCGACCTGTGGGCTTCCCTGGGCGAGGAGTTGACGGCGAAAAGCTGGAAGGCGGCCAAGGAATATTTCAAATCTAGCCCGGAGGCGCTGAAAAAAATCGAGCCGGGGGACATGGAGGAATGGGCCCGGCTGGGGATGTATATCGTGGAGAAGGCGCCCACGGTGAAAAAGAGCTACAACGCCCACAGCATGCTGGCCCAGGGCGCCGCCGCCGGCAAGGGGCGCAAGCTTGGGCTGGGGGAGCAATATTTCCAGTCCGCCCCCCAGATTCTGGGAAGGCTTTCCATCCAGGATCTGAAGGACTGGGTGGAAAAGGGGCTGGAGGTCACCGACGCCCATAGCGAAAAGGGAAGCTCCTTCTTCTCCCTGCAAAGCGGCGGCAGCCGGGTGGCGGTGGACGACCTGGTCAAGGGGCTGGAGCTGCGAGACAGCCACATCGTGCTGCGCTCCTATGCCGAGGCGCTGCTGGGGCGGACGGCCCAGGTGCGATCTTCCGCCATATTCTACAAAAACATGCCGGGGCTGGGGCGCTTCTTCGCCGTGGGGGATGGCAGCCGCATCTACCTTCCCACCAAGCTTGGGGAGTTCGATGACAAGGATCACAACTTCAAGCTGTTCAAGCTGCTGCTGACCCACGAGATGGCCCACATAGAACTGGGCACTTTCGACGTGGACAGGGAAAAGCTGAAAAAACTGGGGCGTTTCCACGACCAGGCTCTGGCCCATATGGTATTCGAACTGCTGGAGGATGAGCGGGTGGACGCGGTGATGGACAGGCGATACCCCGGCCTGGCCAAGGATAAGGCCATCATCATCGCGGCATACATGAAACATAAGAAAGCCAAAAAAGCCCCCATAACCTTGTTCGAGTCCATAAGTTTCGGGCTGGAGATGGACAAGGGCGCCAACGACCCTCTGCTGCCCATCCTGCGGGAGGCGCGCCAGAGAGTGCTGGCCGATGGCGCCGGGGTGGATGACGCCCTGGACCAGGCCCTCGGCGCCATGGAGCGGTTTGAAAAAGAAATTGACCTGGAGACCAGGCTCGCCCGCAAGTCCGCGGACAGGATATTCCACCGGGGTGTCATCGATTTCGATCTGGTGGAGAACGCGGCGGCGGGATTGGCCGCGTTGAAAGAGGCGGCCAGGATCAGGTTGTCCAGCGTGGAACAGGAAATGCCCGCCGAAATCCTGGAGGAAGCCTTCAGTCGACTGGAGGAGTCGGAGGGTGTGGAGCCGGACAAGCTGCTGTGGCAGATCGCCCCCACCGGCGAGCGGTTCGACGAAGTGGCGGAGCATCTGCGCCAGATTATCGACGACATCGACAACGAGAAGCGGTTCCGGGTGGCGGTTCACTATGACGAGTGGGACAGTGGGCTGGATGACTATAAAAAAGAGTGGTGCCGTGTGCGGGAGATGGACATGGCGGCGGCCAGCATGCAGTTCTACAACAAAACGATGAAGGAAAACTATGGCCTGGTCAGCCAGCTGAAAAGGCATTTCACCCTGCTCCGGCCAGACAGGGTGCAGCGCTTCTTCCGGGAGGAGCGGGGCGACGAGGTGGACTACAACGCCCTGGTGGAGTCCATGGTGGAAAAGAAGGCGGGGATCACCCCATCGGACCGGGTGTATATCCGTCGGGAGAAAAACCTGCGGGACGTGTCTGTGGCGTTCCTGGTGGACATGAGCTATTCCACCAGCGAGGAGTTGCCCTCCGGCAGGACGATAGTGGATCTGGAGAAGACCGGGATCATCCTGATGGCAGAGGCGCTGGAGGCGATCGGGGACCAGTGGGCGGTGTATGGCTTCTCCACCAACCGCAGGGACCGGGCGGACTTCCATGTGGTGCGCGATTTCGGCCAGCCATACAACGACGAAGTGAAGATGCGTTTTGGCGCCATAGAGCCCATGGCGCAGACCAGGCTGGGGGCGGTGATCCGGCACGCCAACCGGCTGGTGGCCCGGATGAATACCCGCATACGGCTGCTGATCCTCATCTCCGACGGGCGCCCCTATGACGTGGATTATGGCGACGCGTCCTATGCGGTGGAGGACACCCGCCGCGCGCTGTGGGAGGGGAAACGGAAAGGAGTCACGTCGTTCTGCGTGACGGTGGACAAGAAGAGCCGCGACTATCTGCCATATATGTATGGCCAGGCCAATTATACGGTGATCGATAATATAGAGGCTCTGCCAATCATGATGCCTCTGATATATAAAAGGCTTACAACATAGGAGGGAAAGGTTTATGGAAGTTTGCCACAAGTGCAATGGAGTGGCGGATTTTATCTGCCCCGATTGCGGGACAAAGATGTGTCGCAATCATGCGGAAAAACGCTACATCGGCCCAAACCGGGGATTCAGGTCGCGATACATGTGCCCCAGCTGCTGGAAGAAAAAGCACAGGGTGCTAAACGAGAACATGGTGGACGCGAAGACCCATAAACCCAAAAAGTATATTTTCATGAAATGATTTCCTATGAGCAATTCTAAGATCCTGGAGGAGTACGCGCTGGAGCGGGGGGCGTCGCGGGCCAGGGTGTTCCCGGCGCGGCTGGTGGCCATAGACGAGCGGGTGCGGATGAAATGCCAGATTCCGCTGTGTCCTCACTACGGCCATTGCCTGACATGCCCGCCCAACGCGCCCACGGTGGAGGAGTTCCGCCGCGCCCTGGAGCTTTATGAGAACGCCATCATGATACAGGTGAAAAGCCCTATAGCAGGGGAGATGGATACCGCCGCCAAAAACGAAGTTTTGAAGTACATGGCGGCGCCGGGGGCCGAATGGAAAAAGCACAAGGGCAAGGAACTGTCGGACGAGCAGCAGGATCTGGACAACATGCGGCTGGCGGCTATCGCGCTGCACAAGATAATAAACGAGGTGGAGGGGAAGGCTCTGACAATGGGCTATCCCTTCGCCACCGGATTGATCGGCGGCGAGTGCATGCTCTGCGTGGAGTGCGTGGGGGTGGGCTCGGAGAAGAAATGCCCCCGCCCCTACGAGGCCAGGCCCTCCCTGGAGGGGGTGGGCATAGATGTGATCAAAACATCCATACGGGCGGAGATGGGCTTTGAGATACCGCCGAAAACAGAAGTGACATGGAGTGGTTTAATCCTTTTGGATTAGGAGAATAAAAGCGTCGGTCGGGAAAAAGGGTCCGGAACTGGCGCGACAAACAACCTTTTTAGGAGGGGAATGACATGGCAGGAGAAATGAGCAGTCTGGAAAGAGTGGCCGTGGGGATCACGGGCAGAGGGAAAACGATGCCGGACATGGTGCCGGTAGGTCCTCTGGTGTGCGGCGCTTCACACAGGTTCTCGGGTCTTTCGTACGGGGAATGGTCCAGGGGAGTCGATGTGGAGGCGTTCGTGAACGGGCATGTGGACGCCCTGGATTTCATCGGCCACGACGGAGTGGTGATGCTGGTGGATCTTTCGGTGGAGGCGGGGGATTTTGGACAGGAGGTGATATTTCCGGAAATGGACACCGCCCATCCGAACTATGACAACCCGTTTATCAAGACGCCGGACGACTACGCCAAGATCGCCTCGCTGGATCCCCGCAAATCGGGGAGGATGAAGTATGTCATCGATTGCATCAAGGGATTGTCGGACAAGATCGGCAAGACTCACGCCATAGTGGGGTTTGTGTATGGATCGCTGGGGACGCTTTCCATGATGCGCGGCCCGGAGAAATTCTTCATGGACATGGTGGAGTGCCCGGAGAAGGTCAAGCCGGCCCTGGCGGTGATGGATGAGGTGCTGTGCGAATACGCCAAGGCCCAGGCCGAAGCCGGCGCCCATGGCGTGTGCTACGACAACCTTTACGCCTCGGAGAGCATCCTCTCCAAGCAGTTGTGGGAGGATTTCGAGGGGGAAGGGATGAAGAAAGTGTGCCAGGCGATCAAGGACCAGGGCGTCCTTGTGGCTCATCATAACTGTGGGAACGGCATATACTTCGACAAGATCATCGAATGGGGATTCCCGGATGTGGTTTCCCACGCTTATGTGGCCGATGACGTGGACAGCTGGGAAGAGCACAAGAAAAAGTGGGGAATGGCCACGGCTACCATGGGCTGGGTTCCGCCGGGCCCGGTGGCGATGCTGGGCACTCCCGAGGAGATCGAAGAGGAGTGCAAGGCCGAGCTGGAGATATTCATGAAGGATGGCGGGTTTGTCCTGGCCACTGGCTGCGAGTTCGGCCCCAACGCCCCTTTGCGCAACGCGAAAAGGATGGTGGAGGCCAGGAACAAATACGGTGTCTACGCATAAAAACCGAAAAAATCTATAACTGAAGAAACTAAAAGCAGAAGGAGATAGTAATGGCAAAATCCGAAAAAGAACTGATTGCAGGTTTGGCGGACGCGGTTATCCACTACAAGGTGGAAGAAGCGCGCAACCTGGCCAACGAGGCGGTGGCTTCCGGGGCCGACGCCTACAAGATGACCATGGAAGGGCTGGCCGGCGGCATGGAAGTGGTGAGCGAAAAGTTTGACAGCCACGAGTACTTCGTGCCGGAGACGCTTCTTTGCGCCAAGGCGCTGTATGCCGCGCTGGATATCCTCAAGCCGCACATCAAGCAGGAGGCGGGAAGCGCCAAGGGGCAGGTGGTGCTGGGGGTTATGCAGGGGGACGTGCATGACCTGGGGAAAAACCTGATCAAGGCCATATTCGAGTCTGCCGGATGGCAGGTCCACGACCTGGGACGCGACGTGCCCTTGAAAAAGTTCGTGGAGGAGCAGCTGCGCACAGATTCTGACATCGTGATGCTGTCGGCGATGATGACCACCTCCATGGTGGGGATGAAGAAGCTGATCCCCATGATCAAGGAGAAGAACCCGAACGTGAAGATCATGATCGGCGGCTCGCCGGTGTCGGAGAGGACCGTGGACGAATACGGGGCCGACTCCACCGCGGACAACGCGCCCAACGCGCTGCGCGAGGCGATGACCATGCTGGAGACCTTGCGGAAAGGATTGGCCAAGGCGTAGGAAGCCGGGCTAAAACAGGCGGCCTCCGGGGCAAAATGAGCCGGGGGCCGGAATTGATATACACGGGGGGGTGGGCGAGCTTGCGCAGTTGCGCGGGCCGTCACACCCACCGATAAAACGCTCTGTCGCAGCTTTACGCGCCAGACGATAGGACAGGTTTGTATATGGAACAACATACATTGATATTTCAGCCCTCCGGCCGCAGGGCCAAGGTGGCGGCGGGGACAACGATTCTCAACGCGGCGCGCAAGATGGGCGTGGGCATAGAGGCGGTTTGTGGAGACAACCTGAACTGCGGCAAGTGCAAAGTCAAGGTGATGGAGGGGGATTTTCCCAAGGAGGGGATCACCTCGTCGCTGGGGCATGTCAGCCGGATGGCGGAGAAGGATAAAAAGGTGGTCCGGGAACTGCATGAGGAGATAGCCTCCGCCACCTCGGATGAGGCCCGGGCCAAGGCCCAGCGCAAGCTGGATAAGCTGAAGAAGAAACACGCGGAGCTGGCTTCCGAGGAGATGGAGGAGAACATGCGTCTGGCGTGCTCCACCACTATCCACGGCGATGTGCTGGTGTTCGTGCCGGAGTCCAGCCGCACATCGGAAGGAGTGGTGAGCAAGGCCGCCGGGAAGATCGACATAGAGCTCAAGCCGGCAGTGCGCAAATATTATATCCAGATGGAGCCGCCGGAGCTTTCCGACCCGCAGGGGGATTTTGAGCGGGTGCGCGACGCCATGGAGAAACAGCATGGCGTAAAGGTGGAGACTATGGATTACCGGGCGTTGCAATGGCTGCCCGATATCATTCGCCATGACGACTGGAAGATCACCGTGACGGTATGGAACGGAAAGGAGGTCATCCGGGTGGAGCCTGGGAAAGTGGAGATGAACCTGGGGATGGCCATAGATATCGGCACCACCACTGTGGCGGCATACCTGACCGACCTGGAGACAGGGGAGGTGGTGATGACCGAGAGCATGATGAACCCGCAGGTGAAATATGGCGAAGACGTGATGAGCCGCATCACCTACTGCATGCTCAACCCTTCCACGGGGCTCAAGGAGCTGCAGGACACCATCATCGAGGGGCTCAACCGCCTGGTGAAAAACGCCACGGAAAAACTGGGCTACTCCCATAACGATGTCAGCGAGCTGACGCTGGTGGGCAATTCGGCCATGCACCATATTCTGCTGGGGCTCAATCCGGAGTATATGGGGGCCGCTCCTTTCGCCCCGGTCATCCATCGCTCGATGGATATCAAGGCGGATCGTCTGGGGCTGAACATCCTCCCTTCCGGCAATGTGCACATCATGCCGATAGAGGCAGGTTTCGTGGGGGCGGACAACGTGGGGTGCCTGATATCAGACCAGCCCCACAAACGGGACGAGATGACCCTGCTGATAGATATCGGCACCAACGGCGAACTGGTGTTCGGCAACAAGGAGAGGCTTATCTCCTGCTCCACCGCCACCGGTCCGGCGCTGGAAGGGGGCGAGATCGAGTATGGGATCCGCGCCACGCCGGGGGCCATAGAGGACATCCGGATCGATCCGGCCACTCTGGAGGCCAAATTCAAAGTGATCGGCAGCGACAAGTGGAGCGATGGGAAGATGGACATGCAGGCCAAGGGGATCTGCGGCTCGGCCATCATCGACGGTATAGCGGAGTTGTTCAAGGCGGGGATCATCAGGCGAAACGGCCAGTTCAACCCGGATCTGTCATCCCCCAGGATCCGCATGGGGAAATCCAAAGTGATGGAGTATGTGGTGGCCTGGAGCCATGAGACGGCTATCGAGGAGGATATCACCATAAACCTAAAGGACGTGCGGGCGATCCAGCTGGCCAAAGGGGCGCTATACTCCGGCTGCCAGATGATGATGCGCAAGCTGGGGGTGGAGAGCTTCGACAGGCTGGCCATAGCCGGCGCCTTCGGCAGCCATGTGGACAAGGAGCAGGCCATGGTCATCGGCATGTATCCGGATTGCGACTTGAACAAGGTGGTTTTCCTGGGCAACGCCGCCGGGGACGGCGCCCGCATCGCCCTGCTCAATGTCGACAAAAGGGCCGAGGCGGACAGGATCGCCCGGCAGGTGGAATATGTGGAACTGGCCCTGGAGGAGGACTTCAACGAGCGGTTCGGCGAAGCGATGCATTTTCCTCATATGCTCGACAAATTCCCGCATGTGGAGCATCTGTTCTTCAAGGAAAAAACGAAAGTATAAGGCGTAGTAGGATATAAATAATAACCAAATCTCAGGAGGGGAAAAATGAAAGCAGGCGACCAGGTGACCTTTTCAGAAACTCGGGGCAGGATGAGGGTCAAGTACATTGGGGAGTCGAAAACCGCCAAGACCAGCAAAGGATCCGAGGTGGCCCTGACCAAGGACACCGAATATCAGTGCACCGAAAAGGAATATCATTCGGGGCTCTTTGTCCTGATGACCGTTCCCTCGGGAGAGCGGGTGCGGGTGAAAAGATCTGAGTTGCAGAAAATATAAGACTTAACACCAGGCAGGCGGGCGCCCAGGCGGCGTCCCCTGGCCATGGCCCGCGGGATCAGGGACCGTCAGGGGGGAAGTTCTGCTCTCCTTTCCCTTCCTGTGGGGTCACCAGGTAGATACTTTTCGGGTCCTTTATCCCCTTCAGGGAAGCCCCGCCGAGAAGGATGAAGGTGAATTGGGAAGACACCACTTCTTCTTCGGAAATGGCGGTGAAATACTCCTTGGAGCATAATATACGGTCAGTGGCGGGCAGCTCCAGATTCAAGGAGTCGAAAGCGTCTTCCGTGACCCCCTCCATTCTGAAGGTTATGTTCACATCGTTGCCGTGAATGTCCTGGTTTATATCGTCTATGGTGTAGGTGCTGCCGATATGCAGCGCCAACCGCACCTGGATGGGAGGGTTGCTGGTCCTCTCGTTCCTCTGTTTCAGGACGGCCAGGATATCCTTGGCGGCCATAAGGGCGGCGGCGGGATTGATGAATGTGGTCAGATATCCATCCCCCGTGCTTTTTATGAACCTGGCGTTGTATTGGCTGAAGGCCCACTCGCAGATATCCTTCAGTTTCTTTTTCATATGAAACGCCATTTTCTCATCGTCCTGGGCCATCTCCGAGGAGTGGCACAGATCCAGGACCAGGATCGACTCGAAGGTCTCCACCTCCTGGATATTTTCCACGAAAGAAGAATGCGGATCGATTTTGTTGATCCAGGCAAGGTCCATCCCCAGCTCCGACCCATCCCTGGCCCCTTTCCCTTCCTCGGCCACTTTCACCACCACGTTGAGGGATTTGCCCACGTTTATCAGGATCGGGGGGCGGGCTCGAAGCTTGCCATGGATGCGCAGCCACATCCCCTTTTTGTATATGAATGTGCCGTTGGTGCTGTCCAGATCCTCCACATACACCCTGCCATCTTCGTAGGTCAGGATCAGGTGTCTGTTGGACACCTTCTTCCTGGTGAGCTGGAGATCCATTTCTTTGGAGCGGCCCACACGGATCGGATTTGTCTTGATCACATGCTCATCCGCATCCTTGCCTATGATAGGGTCGCTGACTTTAAGCGTCCAGATGATGTCCACGGGTAATGTCCAGAAAAACAAGAATATCGCCCGGCCCGGCGCGCCAATGGAGGTCGGGCGGAACACGGCTTTTGAAAAATAGAGTATCATATTGCGCCAGAGGACGGCGAGTTTAAAAACGCTGGCAACAAGGAGCATCCGATTCTCCTGTTGGAAACCATATCGTCCTGGAATAATATCAACCAGATTATGCCACGCCGGGGTCCATCCCATGGGGCTTCGGAAAGAAATGAGGTTTTGAATGGAAGAAGAGAATATAACAAAGGAAGATAAAGCGGAGCAGGGTCCGCAAATCTCTATAGCGCTGCGGATCTTTATCGTGGTCAACATAATCCTGCTAGCTGGTGTGTCGGCCTGGTGGATTCAGGGTTTCACCGCCCAATCCGCCATGGAATCGAAACGAGAAAAATATGAACAGGCCCAGGGGATGGCGGAACTGATTGCGGCCAACCCCGCCCCGAGGGAGACCTCGGAGCCTTTCTATGAGACCATCACCTATGTCCTGGACGCCACCGACAGGAACAAATGGGTTCACTTCAGCTTCCAGAGCTTAAAACAGTTCACCGCGGACAAGGTCGCCGTGGATTCTGACGAGTGGGATATTGTCTTTCGCCGCGCCAAAATCCTGACCAATGGCGGCGCCACGGGAAAAACAGGAAAAGCGGAGGTGGCCATCACCATGCCGGAGACATTCGACGCGGTGAAGAGCCCGCCGGAAAAGGGATATTTCAAGGACACCACCACCGAAAACCTGGCGGAGAACAAGAACCCGGCCCTGGACAAATGGTACAGCTACGATTTTCTTTCCCACGAGCTAAGACCGCAAGGGGTCGTGTATGTGATGAAAACCGCCAGGGGAGATTTTGTGAAGTTCCAGCTTCTGAGCTATTATTGCTCCAAATTGTCCGGCTGCTTCACCATCAAATACGCTTTCCTGAAAACGCAGGAATCACCCTCCGCAACGCCATAAGACGATGTTCAGGGGCCGGGATCCGGCCCTCTCTCGTCCGGCAAGGGTGGCGCTGTCACGGGTGGCGCGGCCATGGGTGGCGCCTGTTTCGGTGAGAAGAAGCTCGCCAGCTTGCTCAGGATAGCCCTGAAAGCCTTGATGATCTTCGGCGTGATCCACAGCGCGAAGATGAAGAAAACTATGACGAATCCTATGATCACATAGGGATGGTTGAAGGTGAGCCACAGGGCGCCGATGGCGGTTATATCCTCGGTGATGGAGGCGAACCAGTTGGAAAAAGGCTCCGGGGATGTGTTTATCATAAGTCTGCTGGCCGCCTTGGTCCCGTGGGCGGAAGTGGTGATGGCGCCTCCGAGCAGGAAGGCGATGAACTGCGCCTCCTGGCTCACCGGGGCCATGGCCTGGGCGGCGATCACCGCTCCGGCGGGGATCCTGATGAAGGAATGGACCGCGTCCCAGGCGGAGTCCGCTCCGGGAGTCTTGTCCACGAAGAACTCCACCAGATACATGAAAGACGCGATGGCGATGACTTCCGGGCTTTGAAGGATGGCCAGTTGCTCTGGCAGGACTATGTGGCCCGTGGCCGCCATGATGCCCAGCACCGCCACGGTGGCGTACAGGTTGATTCCGCTGGTCCAGGCGGCGCCCATGGCCAGGGCGATCGAATCAGCAATTTCCATGGCTCACACTCCGTATCATATGTTCATGTCATGTTGTTTGACGGACAGACAACTTCCAAATTCCACCTCGGCCAGGGCCGAGGATCAATCCACGATACGCAGCTCGTTGGAGAGCTCGTCCACGTCCCCGGTCGGTCGGGGGAAGGGGCCGCTTAATATCTGGCCACACTTTGCCACGGCGCTGGCCATCCCCTCCGCCGGGTCGCCCTTGGCCATCCCTTCTGTTATCAGCCCCACCACCTCGGCCCATGCCTCCGGGGCCACTTTTTCGGCCACGGAATCGTCCGTGAGGACTCTGGCGGTCCGTTCATATAGCGACACATAAATCAGCACTCCCACGCGAGAGGCCGTGCCATGGGCGCGGAAGCTGTGGAACGCCGCCGCCGCGCCCCGCTCCACCTCCGCCAGCATCTCCGCCTTTGTGATGAACGGCAGCCGCAACGCAGGCGCCCATGTGGCCAGCGCCGCGCCCAGGGAAAACCCTACCAGCAGTATGATCAGGGCCGCCCACAGGGGCAGCAGTGTGCCCATGGATCCTCCGCCAAAATCTCCCGCCGCAGAGGCGGGACGGCATATCAGCCAACCTGCCGTCAGCGCCAGCAGCGCAAACAGGAAGCCGAAGATATCCTCCGCCCGGTCATACCGGCCAGAGGAGGTGGCCGCCACCGGCACGATCTCCCCGCCGGTGGATTTCTCCGCCTCGGTCACCGCCATCCGGATCTTTTCCCGGCCATCTGTGCCAAATATCTCGCTCGCTTTTTTCATATCGATCACCAGGACCCACTGGCGCCGCCGCCACCGGAGAAGCCTCCGCCGAAGCCGCCGCCAGAGCCGGAGCTTTGCCCGGCGTTTCTGAGGATAAAGAACAAGGCCACAGCCAGCGCCACGATCAGCGCCCAGGCCCAGCCGCTGCGGCCGGTTTTGAACAGGTTGTATATCAGGAAGACCAGCCCCAGGCCAACGGCGATAACCAATGGCATGAACCACCATGGCGCCGTGGGCTTGGGCAGCGCCAGGCCCCGGGCCACCGAGTTCATCCCCCGCACTCCATCCACGATCCCCAGTCCATAATTCCCCTCCTTGAATTTGGGGATTATCAGCGTGTCCATCACCTGTTGCATGGCGCGGTCGTGGGAGCGTTCCCATCCGGCCCCCAGTTCTATGCGCGCTTTTCTGTCGCCGCGAGAGACCAGCAGAAGCATGCCGTAGTTGCGATCCTTCGATCCGATCCCCCAATGGTCAAAGAGCTCGGTGGCGTATCCTTCTACGGTCAGCCCAGTCGCGCCCATGTCCACCAGGCTGGGGATGGTGACCACGTACACCGGGATATCGTCATTGACCCAAAGATCCAGGGCGATCTTGTTTATTTCCTGGGCGGCGTTGGCGTCGATCATCTCCGCCATGTCCACATACCAGTCCGTATCGGCGGGCTTTTCGGGAAAATCCACGGCAAAAAGGGGAGGAGCGGCCACAACGAACGCCAATGCTGCCAATAATACTGTCTTGCGGATCACTGCTCGGTGGCTCCATTAATTGTATTTGTGGGTTCAGTGTAGCAAGGAGGATGCCTTATGGCAACCTGCGCTGAGGAAAAGGATTTTTGAGGCGATGGGGGCGCTTAATTCCCGATGGAGCCGATGAACTCCCCGGCCAACTTGATATACTCCTCTCGGTTGGTGCGGAAGATGCTGTCATGATCCCCCTGGTCGAAGACCACCGACCGCCCCTTGTCGCCCAGGGCGGCTTTCAGCTTTTCAAAAGAGGCCATGGGCACCTTCTCATCCTCCCGGCTTTGCACCAGCAAAGTGGGCACACCGTTTATCTTTTCCAGGATCCGCGGCATGCACAGCCCTTCGAAGTCTATCCTCATGACATGGCGGAAAAGAAACTTGACCAACGGGACCACCGTGGTTTTCGGCGCCCGCCAGATATTGGCGCGGGTGTCTATGGCGTCGTCGAAGGAATGGTACATGGCTTCGAGGATGAGCCCGTCCGGTTTCCCTCCGCCGCCGGTGTATTTCAGGGAAGCCGCCGCCCCCATGGAGTGCCCCCATAACACTATGGTGTTGTACTCATCCCGGAACCGGTCCACCGCCGCCTTCACATCCAGCGCCTCGTTGTCGCCGAAGGTGATCAGCGCCCGGCGGCTGGAGCGCCCGTGGCCGCGAAGATCGAGGAACAGGACCGAGCCCAGATGGGGATACACCGCGTTCCACCGGTCCGCCATGGACAGGAAAGACCGCCCCAGGCCGTGGATTATGATGGTGAGCCGTTTTGTTCCGCTGGCTCCAGAGCCGTCGGCTCCAGAGCCGTCGGCTTCTGTGTAATTGGCTTTAATGTAATATCCGGCCAGCTTCACCCCGTCGTCGGTGGTCAGGGAGACAACCTGAGCGCCCGGGGGCAAAAGGGTCTTTATTAAATCCAAAACTCTCTCCGTAACTGGCTTGCGCCAATGGCGTCTCTCTTGCTGGGGGGCGCCAGGATCATGCGATCCAAAAGGGAAAGGACAATTTTACATGAACGATACCATGTGCGCCACAGGATTGGCTCGCCGTGAACAGGCGCCGGGCTATTATATCGTAATCCCCTGGGGGCCTGGCAAGTCGGGCCGGGATTCAAACAACGGGCTTCCGGCTCACTGCCCCAGGGCCTGGCGATTATTCCGCCGCGTTATCCCTGGCCTCCTGCAGGTCCATCTGGGCCTGGTGCCATTTCACGTACATGTCGTCGAAATATTTCGGGTTTTCCAGCATCTCCTCGGTAATGGTGAACTTTCCCTTCATGTTCATGTAGTTCAGCGCCGAAGCCCTGGAGAGCAGACGGATCAGGGCCGTGGAGATGGGGATGGAGTTGTCTTTGGCGTATTCACGGATCTTTTGTTCCACCGGCTCCGGGATCACCAGCTCGATACCATGGTCCCTGCGGAACTTCTCGATAAAATCCACCAGAGGGGACTGCTCCAGCATCACCAGGATATGATCCCTGGGGGCCTGGCACACCTCTGCGGAAATCTCCAGCGCTTTGAAGTTGCGGCCCGGCAATTCGAACTGGAAGTCGGTGAGCAGGTTCTCCCACACGGAGATCAACGCCCTGGCGCCGGTCTTCTTGTTCTCCGCCTTCTCCGCCACCCATTCGATGGCGTCCGGGGTGAAGGTCAGCTCGATGCCGAACAGGGAGAACTCGAATTTGTACTGCGCCAGCACAGAGTCCTCCGTCTCCGTCATTATGCGGATCAGGTCGTTTTTCGACAGGGGGTTCACATATGTGCGCACCGGCGCCCGCCCCACCAGTTCTGGGATCAGCCCGAACCGGATGAAGTCATCCGCTTCCGCCTCGCTGTAATAGTTGCGGCTCGGCTCGGCGGGCCTTTTGTCGCTGTTGATAAAGCCGGTGATGGTGACCGAGCCATCTTCCTTGAACCGGCCCGTCCCTTTTTCTATCCTCTTTTTGATCAGCTGCTCCAGGTTGTCCTCTGTCCGCTGGAACGAGCCACCCAGGACGAACAGGATGTTCTCGGTGGAGATGGAGCTTTTCCTTTTCGGTTTGGCG
>JAOUPQ010000215.1 GCA_029879765.1 Nitrospinota bacterium
TAACACCCTCAATAACGCCAGCTGGCACATGGGCAACAACTAGGCGGCCATTGGCAAAGCAGCCGGATGGTTGCCTGACCGATCAGGTTTTCCAGTCCCCCGGGCCCAAAAGCTCGGGGGATTTTTTTTGATTCCTGATCCCGCGACGCAGCAGTTGTAGGCGGCATGGCGTGTTCCGTTTATATATAGGCGCTCTGAAATCTTTCAAGCAGATGATCTTGTTCTTTGTGTCATTAGTTCAATGTCGGATTGTAAAATATTCCAATTGTCGTAAAATAGCTTCCAGATATTGATCCAACAACAGGAAACGATGAGGAACCTATACCTGCAGTAAAACCTGGAATGGGCATGCTTTCGCAATCAACCAGTAGTGTAGCAGAAAACCAACCAGGCTATATTTAGGTTTCCTGATGACCAACAAATATTACAACTGATGCGAACTGGGGGGCTGGATTCTGTTGCGTCGAATGGGAATATGGATATGGCGGAGAGGGTGGGATTCGAACCCACGGTACGGTTGCCCGCACACCGGTTTTCGAGACCGGCTCCTTCAACCAACTCGGACACCTCTCCTGCGTTGCGCTCAAGGATTCTACCATCTTGCGCGCGCAATGCAACATCCGTTGTTATGGCCCGACTATTGCATTCCTTTAACGGATAACACGCAATCATCTTCACATATACAATAATATGACAAAAAATGACAGCGGCCAGGAGGATAAATGGCGGGAGCGGAGTATAGATCCCCGGTTTTCCATCTGGTTTAGATCTTTTTCCACAGTCATGTTGCTGAATCATGGCGTCAACGTCACGCTACGCGACGGAAACGCCAGTATGTACAGGATTCTGTATGACAGGGGGCATTCCCCGGAAAAAGCGGCCCGGCTTTTCCAGCACAAAGGGCACTGAATTATAATTCATACGTCCCTTGCCCAACTTTGTCATGGGCTGCGGGTATATATTCTCCATTTCCATCTCCACAGCATATCGCGCAACATTCCATATTGTATGATTCATCTGACCATATTTATTTTGATTTTGTTTTCAACCAGCATGATTTGAAAAAATTCGGCATTATCCGCTTCCATTCCCCTCTCGCAGCCAACCACGAACCAATTTCCTTGCCCTTGAAAATCGCGATCTATCCTTGGGCGCCCTGTCCCGATCCCCGCTTTATAAACCGGAATGTTGACCCGGCCCCGCTGGCGCCATACAATCCACAGGTTCCAATGACGTTTATTGAAGGAGGATATTTCATCCCATGACCATGGAGAAAAAAGAAAGCTACCTGCAATCGGCCTTCGCCGAGAGGATAGGAGGCGCAGGTTTCGGCAAGGATACCACCATATACAAGTTCGAAAAGATCAAACGGGCAAAGCGCGCCGCCATGGAGGCAAACCCTGGCCGGGAGCTTATCGACATGGGGGTGGGAGAGCCGGACGAGATGGCCTTCCCCAACGTGGTGGCCAGCCTGGCCGCCGAGGCCGCCATGCCGGAGAACCGTGGATACGCCGACAACGGCATCGCCGAGTTCAAGCAGGCGGCGGTCAGATATCTGGATCGTGTCTTCGGCGTGAAGGGGCTGGATCCCGTCACCGAGGTGAACCATGCCATCGGCGCCAAGCCTGCCCTGGCCATGCTCCCCCTGGCGTTCATCAATCCGGGCGACATCCTGGCCCAGACCGTCCCCGGATACCCCGTCTGCGCCACCCACACCCGATATATCGGCGGAGAGGTTTTGAACCTGCCCCTGACCCAGGAGAAAGGCTTTCTGCCAGACCTGGACGCCATCCCGGAGGAGAAGCGCGCCAGGTTGAAGATGCTGTATATCAACTACCCGAACAACCCCACCGGCGCCCAGGCCACTCCCCAGTTTTATGACAAAGTGGTCCGCTTCGCCAATGACAACCACGTGGTGGTGATCCAGGACGCGGCCTATGCGGCGCTAACCAACTCTGGCGGGCCGATGAGCTTTCTTTCCGTGGATGGCGGCAAAGATGTGGGGATCGAAATCCATTCCCTTTCCAAGAGCCACAACATGACCGGCTGGCGTCTGGCCTTCGTGGCGGGGAACCGGTTACTGGTGAACGCCTTCGCCTCGGTGAAGGACAATATAGACTCCGGCCAGTTCATCGCCATCCAGAAGGCGGGGGTCACCGCCCTGGACGACCTGGAAATCCCGAAAAAAATAAGCGGGAAATATGGCCGTCGGCTCACCTTGCTGGTGGAGGCTTTGAACTCGGCGGGATTGCAGGCCAAAGTCCCGGCGGGAACTTTTTACCTGTATGTGAAGGCGCCCAAAGCCGTGGAGGGGGGGCCGGAGTTTAAAAGCGGCGAGGACTTCTCCCAATGGCTGATAAAAGAGAAGCTGATCTCCACCGTGCCCTGGGATGACGCAGGGGCCTTCGTCCGGTTCTCCGTCACTTTCGCCGCCAAAGGGGAGCAGGAGGAGAAACGGGTGATGGGCGAGATCGGCAATCGGCTGGCCGGGGCGAAATTCATATTCTAGAGGCGGCCCGGATTCGGGCAATGAAAGCGCTGGCCCCGGCTACAGCTTTTTTGATTTCAGGCCAGCCAGCCCTTGGGATATCACTTTGCGGGCATGGCCCAGGTAGTCGATGGAGAGGATAACCTCCTCCAGGATCACCGGGCCCCCCTGCGAGGCCTCCAGCCTGATTTCCAGTGGATAGTCCACCGTCTTGCTCACTGTGAAGGGGATGGCCGCGGCGCCCGATTCCGCCTCGGCCCCCTGGAACGGGCGGGTAATCTTTCTATCATCTCCCCTTCCTGTGGCCAACTCCACGCCAAAGGAGGCGGGCTGCTCCCGCCGGGTCATCCATTTCAGCTTCAGGATGTAATCCCCCGCGGTGAGCGCCATGTGGGGCCCATACATGCTGGCGCCGGGGAGGAGGACATGGCTGTCGGCGGGCATCCCAACTTTTTTGAACTTCTCCAGCGGCAACCTCATCTCCGCCTTGGAGGCGAACACAGTCTCGGAATATCCGGCGATCTGCTCCCACTCCAGCTTTTCCGGCGGGGTGGTGGTGATGGCCTTGAAGAACCGGGGGTGACTTTTTTCCAGTTCGGCAAAAGCGTTAAGCCGCGTATCGATCTTATCCGCCACCGCCATGATCTTAAGCAGGGAGTATGGAGTTCGGGATTGGGCATAGGTCTGGACCGCCAAGGCCAGCTGCCCCACGCCAAGATACATGTCGCCCATATCCTGCAGGTTCGCTCCGATCATCCAAACCGCGTCCTTTTCGCTTTCCGCCCGCAGCTTCACATGCGACCCTTCCAGCAGAAAGGCCCGGTTGTCATCCCTTTTCACGGCGATAAGCGCCCCCCCGCCCCGCTCCAGCTTCATTGTCTTGGCCACCCTGCCGAAAGTGAGCCGCAATTCATTCGGCCCGGGATGGGCGTTCAATCCCAACGCCAGCATCTGCTCCTGGGCGTCATCGGCCAGAACGAATCTTCTGGCCCAATCCATCCCTGTCCCCGGCCCGGTGGCGAACACCCGGTCGGTGGTCACCAGATCCCTGGCGACAGGGAATATCTGGGCCGAGCGCCGGGTGGATCCTATGTGGGCGGTGGGGAAATAATCCGCCGCCCCTTTTTTCAGCGACACATACCACCACACATCCCGCAGCACCGAATAGGCGCCCCCTCGCGAACCGGAGTTGAACTCCTGCAAGATCCTGTCTCGCGGTTCCCCTTTCTCCCGTTCCAGTTCCACGAAAAGGGCCACGTTGCCGTCATCTCCGATATTTTCCGCCTTCCAGATTTCCGCCGAAGACTTGACGGGAGGAAGAGTCCAGAAAGAGGCATCCTGTACGGCGCCATGAACCATCAGCAGACACAGCACCGCCATAAGGCCCTGGCGCAGCGGTTTGATATTGATCCTCTCCAAAGCGTCGGTGATCCCCACGGCGGCCATCAGCAGAAGGAATGGGGATATGTTCATCATATGCCACCCGGCGGCGTTGGGTTTGGCGGCCTTGCCGATGACGAACGCGGCCATGGCGCCAGCCCACAGGAAGAGCAGCCGCCATCGGCGCCGATACGCGGCGTAGGCGAAAGAGGGAAACGCCAGCCACAAAGGCAATGGATGGAACAGCCCTTCCAGAACCCACAGCTGGTATCGCCAGTTGTAGAAGAACATCAAAAAGCCGTCCATCAGCTTAAGCCCGGTCACCTCAATATAGGGCACCCCCTTGGGCTCGGCGATCCCGGCGGCGATCCTGTCGGTCAGCAGATATTTCTCCAGCGGACTGGTCCACAGAGAAGGGGAGAGGGCCACATATACGGCGATGAAGAGCAGGCCCGCCCGAATCGGCGCCCCCAGCCAGGCGATGAAGCTTTTCCGGTCCCTATGGAGCTGCAGGTATATGAACCCCATGAAGACAAAGCTCATCACCCCGTTGTACTTGCAGGCAAAAGAGACCCCCGCCAGCGCCCCGGCCAGAAGATACCAGCGCAGCCTCTCCTCCTCCAGGTTCCGCGCCATGGCCGCGATGGAGAGCAGAGAGAAGAAAGCCATGGCCATGTCGTTGATAAAGTAGTGGGACATCTGCACGTTGATGGTGGAGACCGCCAGAAAGAACATCCCCAGCCTCCCCGCCGCAGGCATGCCCACCATCACCCCGATCCTGTATATCACCGCCATCATCCCCAGGACATACCCCAGGTTCAGGATCCGGGCTATGAGGCTGAGGATATTCGACTCGGGGATCATCGCCTCGAACCCCATGAATCCGGCCACCCCGTTGGCCCCCCGGAAGGCCCACTCCACGAAATGGGAAGAGAAATGCGGATACCCGGTCTCGTGCAGGTAATTGCCTTTCACATATTCCTGGGCCGCCTCGATGAACTGGGGCGCGTCGATCCAGAAGACATAGGTGGGGATCCCATGGCCCAGCGACCAGATCCGCAACAGCAGCGCCACGGCGATGATGGCGCCTATGGCCATGCCATGCCTGCGCTGCGCCACAGCTTCCCAGGCTCGCTTCACCATCGCGCCGAGGGCCGCCAGGGCGCCGGGAGGAAATGCGTATGTGATGGCCATTATGATCAGACAGGCCAGGATGACCTGAAATGGCTTTAACCAGTGATCCAGATATACCCGCCCCACCAGCGGCAGGGAAAAGTCGAACCCGCCCCAGGCCAGGTATGCGCAAAGCGCCATGGCCTCCACGGCGATCACTGCCGCGGGCAGAATGAAAAGCCACTTTCGTGGATTAACCGCGCTCATTTATCTGTCTGACAAAAGAAAAGGAAACATCATCGGATCCAGGATTTTATGACCGTCCTTAGGAAGCGGAAACCATACACCAGGTTCTTCCCCTTTTTG
>JAOUPQ010000216.1 GCA_029879765.1 Nitrospinota bacterium
TCTCCACGACACTGTCTGCCATGCAGGAGAAGAGCTGCGTCTGCATTACCGCAACCACCTGGAGGCGGTCTATTGCATCGAAGGGGCGGGTTCGATCGAAAATCTGGATGATGGGAAAACCCACCCGCTATCCCCCGGCGCCGTATACGCGCTGGATAAAAACGATCGGCATATACTCCGGCCGGAGACCAGAATGCGATTTGTGTGCGTCTTCAATCCGCCAGTCACCGGGGCGGAAGTTCACGACGAGACCGGCGCATATCCGGCGTCGCTCCCGCCGGACAGTTGATCAGGCGTCTTGCCAGAGGGCTCTCCAATCACTTTTAGCTGAATAGAATTCCGGTCAATGATAACCACAGGATTCCTGGCAAGCCTCCTTCTTTTTCTGTTCATCGGTGTCGCTTCTTTGAAGGCGAGCCGAGGGACTTCGGAGGATTATCTGGTGGCCGGCAAGAACACCCCCGCATGGCTGGTGGGTCTCTCGGCGGTGGCCACCAACAACAGCGGATTCATGTTCATCGGAATGATCGGCCTGACATATCAAAGCGGCCTGTCCTCAATATGGCTGATGTTCGGCTGGATATTGGGGGACCTCACCGTTTCGCTTATCACAGCGCCGGGGATAAGGGGCATTTCCCGCTCCGACCAGGTCCACTCCTTCGGTGGATTGCTCACCCACAACGATGGAGCCAATGGAGCGCTTCTGCGACGGCTGATCGGGCTGCTGACCATCCTGTTTCTCACCCTGTACGCTGCGGCCCAGCTTAAGGCCGGGGCCAAAGCCACATCGGAGCTGCTGGGATGGTCCGCCGCCACGGGGCCTTTGGTGGGGGCGTTGATAGTGCTGATCTACAGCGCTTCGGGGGGATTGCGAGCTTCCATATGGACCGATGCGGCCCAGTCTTTCGTCATGATCGCCGGGATGGCCGGGCTGGTGGTGGCGGGGGTGGAAGGGGCCGGAGGAGCCGAAGCGGCCCTCGATGCCATGGGGAAAGTGGACCCGCATTACATGGACTGGTTTCCGCCAGGAGGGATCTATTCCAGCGTTCTATTCATCGCCGGATGGTTCTTCGGAGGGTTTGTGGTGGTGGGCCAACCCCATGTGCTGGTGCGGCTGGTCAGCATGGATCCATCCGCATCCCTCGCCAGGATGAGGATGGTCTACTATGGATGGTTCACCGCTTTTTATGGGGCGACCATCATGGTGGGCATGTTGAGCAGGATCACACTGAAAACCGGGGATGGCTTCGACTCGGAGTTGGCGTTGCCCCGTATGGCTCTGATGCTCCTCCCCGAGTGGATGACCGGCCTGGTGCTGGCGGCCCTCTTCGCCGCCACCCTCTCCACAGCCGATTCGCTCATACTCTCCTGTTCTGCGGCGCTGACCAGGGACATTGGCATCGGTCGATCCCTGGCATGGGCGAAGATCTCCACCGCGATGGTTCTCTTGGCCGCCACGATCATAGCCCTGGGCGCCGATCAATCGGTGTTCGCCCTGGTGCTGGACGCATGGGGTCTGCTCGGTTCCGCCTTTGCGCCGCTGGTGGTGGTGAAGGCCAGGGGGTGGCGTTGCACACCGGCCCAGGCTTTATCCATGGTGGTGGGTGGGGTGGCAGTGTTTATCATATGGAATTGGCTTGGCCTGTCGTCCGTAGCCTATGCGCCGTTGGCCGGAGTGGCCACGGGATTCTCCATCTATATGATATCAGGTCGCATGCGATGATATCATGGCCACACATCAGGGGCCAAACAGGGGGCGAAGGGATATGGAGGGGTGCAGGATAGTAGCCTTGGGCTAACCAGGAAAAGAAAAATTTGAAAAAATAGTATAGACATCTGGTCAGATTCCTGTTAATGTTAAAGGACTTTAGTGTTTTATTTTGGTTGAGACAGTCGAATATATCATCGGTTTCCCCCTGAAATAATGTCGTACAGACGCTGTGTGGCGCCCGTACGCTGTAACCGCTAAAGTTATCTTTCTTTACTTTTTTAGGACGTGTATTTAAAATGAACATCTATGTTGGAAACCTTCCATTCTCCGTCACCGAAGACGCTTTGCGCGAAATGTTCGAGCAATATGGAGAAATTCAGTCAGCTAAGCTCATTACCGATCGTGAAACCGGCAGAACCCGCGGTTTTGGATTCGTGGAAATGGACGACGCAGGCGCCGATGCGGCCATAAAGTCGCTCAACAACACGGAAATGGAAGGGCGAAAGCTCAAGGTAAACCAGTCCGAGCCTCGCAAATCCTCCTCACCTCGACAGCGCTGGTGAACTAAAAATGCGTTGTGTAGCCGGGTTTTTCCCGGCTATATCCGGATAACATATAGTAACGCTCATTTGCCCCAAAAGGGTATGAACAGTTGCGGCCTTCGATGGGCCACACCAGGCTCATCGAGGGCTTATTTTTTTCCCAAACCAAACCCCTGACAAACATTTTTGCGCCAGGCCCCAAAGGACTGGGCTGATGGGCTTTCTGCCCCATGAAACTACTTTCCAATTAAACATGCTTTTGCAGTAACCCAAAATCGACGGCCTGCAGGAAAAGAAAAATAAAATATGATATATACAGAATACAAAAGAGTTTGCTTCCCGAAGAAAAAGCGGATCGCTCTGGTAGCCCATGACTCACGGAAAAAAGATATGCTCGAATGGGTGAAATTCAACCGGGAGTCCCTCGCCCGTCACGAGCTTTTCGCCACAGGCACCACCGGGAGTATCATAGCCCGGGAACTGGGCCTTGATATCAGCCTTTTCAAAAGCGGCCCTCTGGGAGGAGACCAGCAAATCGGCGCCCGAATCGCCGACAACAAAATAGATGTGGTCATCTTCTTGTGGGATCCGCTGATGTCCCACCCCCACGAGCCAGACATCCATGCCCTGCAGCGAATCGCCACTGTTTATAATATCGTGCTGGCATGCAACCGATCCTCCGCCGATTTCGCTATCTCCAGCCCTCTTATGGATGGTGAATATGAGAACATGGTGATGGATTACGAAAGTGAGCGCCAGCGCCAGGTGGAGACCATGCTGAGGTAAGCACAGCTATGAAGCTGTATACAACGGATTCAGCCGCCTCTGTTCAGTCTGGCCCGGTGGGAGAAGAATAGGGGAGCGGCAAAACGGATGGTATGCGTGGCTGAGTTGTTATCCTTCTGGCAAGAGGGAAAGGAAATATCGAACTTCTGCGCAGACAGGGCGTGCGGCTTTGAAAGAGGGAAAGCCGCCGCCGCTTGTCCAGGAAAACCAGGAGCGACTTAAGGCTGTTTGCGCCAGTTCCCCGAAACCGGGCTTCGGGTATATGCTCTGCTTGTACAGCTCTTTGAAAATACAAAAACCTACAGCAATCCTTTGATCTTCCTCCTGTTAATCTCCTCGATCACCTGCCGCACGTCCTGGGCTTTCTCCTTGTCCAGAATAAGGATCGCGTCATCGGTCTCCACCACGATCAGATCCCGCACTCCCACTGCAGCCACCAATCGCTTGGTGTTGTGGACCAGCAGGCCGGTGGAGTCCACCGAGATCAGCTCCCCATGGGCGCGGTTGCCATTGGTGTCGGAGGGGATGAGGTCGTATAACGATCGCCATGACCCCACATCGCTCCACCCAGGATCCGCCGATGCCACCAGCGCCAATCCGTCCGCAGCTCCTTTTTCCATGATGGCGTAGTCTATGGAGATCGATGGCAGGGTAGGGTATACGCTGGCCAAGGCGTCGACAAAGCCGGGAGTGTCCACCGCTTCCTCCAGAGGTTTCATGGCCGATGCCAGTTCTGGCGCGTATTTTTCGATGGCAGCCCGGATGGCGGTGGTTTTCCAGAAGAACATGCCGGAATTCCAAAGATACTCCCCCGACCCCAGATAACCTTTCGCTGTTTCCATATCCGGCTTCTCCGTGAAGCCCTGGACATTATGCACGGCCCCTTCCAGCTTCTTTCCCTGGCGGATGTAGCCGTATCCAGTTTCCGGATAGGCCGGGGCGATGCCGATGGTGGCCAGTTTGTCCTCCTCGGTTTCCAGGGCGGAGGCCAGGGCCAGGGCGGCGTCTTTGAGCTTCTGCGGGTATGCCATCACATGGTCCGCCGGGAAGACGGCCATGATGGCCCCGGGATGGCGTTTGTGGATGATGGCCGCCGCCAGGGCCACACAAGGGGCGGTGTTGCGTCCCACCGGCTCCACGATTATATTTTCCGGAGGAACCGAGGGGAGCTGCTCCCTGGCCAGGGATTCATGTTCTGCGCCTATGACCACCAAGGTTCGCTCCGGCGGGGCCAGCAGGGATGTGCGTTCCAGAGTAGCCTGGATCATGGTCTTCTTTTCCACCACCGGCAGAAACTGCTTTGGCCTGGACTCCCGGGAGACGGGCCAGAACCGGGTTCCCTTGCCACCGGCCATTATCACGCTATATATCATCGTTTCTTGTCCATCCTAAGAAAAATTGTATATGGCAAAGGCTCCCACCGCCACGCAATAGGCGGAGAACCAGGAGAGCTTCCCCTGCTTGATGATAAAGATGAGCAACGCAAGACACAGATAGCCCACCACCGTGGAGGTTACAAATCCGGTGGCCATGGCCGCGGGGGCCACATCCCCCAGGTCCTCGCGCATTTTAAGGATCAGCGCCCCCAGCACGGCGGGGATGGAGAGAATGAAGGAGAATCGGGCGGCTGTCTCCCGCTCCACACCCAGAAACAGCGCCACGCATATTGTTGCTCCGCTGCGGCTGACACCAGGAGCCACGGCCAATCCCTGCACGGCGCCCACCGCCAGAGCGGCCATTATGCTCATGTCCAGAATCCCGGCGCCCTTTTGCCTGGAAAAACGGGTGAGGAACAGGATCACGCCGGTGATAATAAGCATCACCCCCACCAGAGCCGGTTGTTCAAACATCGCCTCGAACCATTTTTTCATGGACAGGCCGATGATCCCGGTGGGAATCAGGGCGATAAAGACCAGCGCCCACAACCGGAACCCCTCCGATTCCGCCATAAGCGCTTTTGTGGAACCGCCACCTGCGATGGAGCGCAACCCACCCACGGTTTCCATAATGGAGCTGAACAGGGATTGGCGGTAATACCAGGTCACCGCAACCAATGTGCCGATATGCAATACGATATCGAAGAATATTTCAGGTTCCGTAAAGCCCAGCAGATGCTGGGCCAGGGTAAGGTGTCCTGAGGAACTGACAGGCAGGTACTCGGTCACTCCCTGGACCACTCCAAGAAACATGGCGCTTCCGTTGGAAATCGTATGCTCCGTGATAATTGGATCTGCGCTCATAAGGACTCACGATATGGGGAATGAGCCATGGGCGCCCAAGCCTGGGGAAGCAGGATGAAAGAAC
>JAOUPQ010000032.1 GCA_029879765.1 Nitrospinota bacterium
CCGGTCCATCAGCCATTTTATGGAATAGGCGGCCAGCATGGCGATGCACGCCATGACTATGATCATTATCTTCGTGGGGGAGCGGGAGAGGTTGAAGTATGGAAAATATTTATAGAAGAGCTTGTAGATGGGAAAATACTCGGTGAGGGTGGTTCCGAAGGCCAGCAGGTATGAGCCTGTGAAGAGAGCCAGGAAAAACACCATATCCCAGCGCCGTGTTTTATCCTCCACCCGCCGCAGAGCCAGCAGCAGCAGCGCCGCCAGGGCGAACACCACCGCCAGGCCAAGATACACCTCGTATCCCCTGGCCACGTTCCACGCCGCCCAGAGAGGGGGGGAGAAGTTCTCCACCTCGTCCCAGCTTCTGCCATGGCCCATGGTGGATTTTTCCACCATGGTTTTTTTGAAGAACATCATCCACCCGATAGCCCCCAGGAATCCCGCCCCCATGGGAGCGGAGAACCGGGCCAGGGGCCACAGTCGCGCGCCAAGGCTCATGCCGTTTCCCCGGGCCAGGTCTTCCCGCAGGGCCGGGATCAGCCGCCAGGGAATGTATGCCATGAGGAACATGAAAAGAAAGTAGGCGAAGAAATTGTACTGGACAGAAAGCGCCAGCGCTGTCACTCCGCACAGGGCCCCATATCCCGCGCTTCGCAGGCGGGCGCCCCGGTCGAAAAAATACAGGGCCAGGGGGAAAAGGAAAAGGATGTGGCCGGAAGGGTGGCCGCCGAGCATCTCCACCATTCTTATGGGAAAGAAGTTGAACACAAGCCCGGCGCAGAAGGCGGCGAAGGCCGAGCCGGTCAGCTCCCGGGCCCAAAGATACATGCACAGCCCGGAGAGGGCGATGGCCAGGAGCATGAAGGTGTTGTAGGCGAAGGTCATGGAGATGAAGGAGAAGGGGAGATACAACAGGGCGGAAAGGGGAAGGCTGTACAGAAACAGCCATCCGGGCCGGTATTCGGTGGCGAACTCCAGCGGGTTTGTGAACCACTCGATATTCCCCAGGGCGGCGTGCTTTAGCAGCCCCAGGTGGTAGTAGTACTGCAGATGATCCCCCATGAACATCCGCGCCGTGTAGTATGCCGGGTCCGCGTCGTATCCATAGGTCAGCCCGGTGAAGTAATATCGCGCCAGGGGCCAGGTGAACACCAGCCCCAGCGCCAGGAAACAGAAGAAAACAAAAGCCATCTCCCAGGCGCCGGTCAGGCGCGAATCCTTCGACTTTCTATCGTTGATTGGAAATTCCTCCACGCTGGCGCTCCAAATTTGGCATAATGTCCTTCGTAAGGCTGAAATTGGAAAATAAATATATCTAGTTTCCCGCGTCCTGTCCGGCGCGACGGGGATTAAGCCATCCATAATATTGCATGGCATTCGATTTTAGTCTCCTGTGGGAATAAGAACAATCTATAAAGCGATCCGGATATTGAAGATGAACAATTATTTCAAAAAAACGCCCATGGCTTTCTGCGGTGTGGCGCTGTGTGTGGTCATGGCCGGATGCGGTGTCGACAAGGGGGACGACTCCATAAAATCGACCCCCGGCGTGTATCCCTCCAACGGCCATGTGATCCCCAGCAATGTGGCTTTCCGGATCAGCCTCACCCCGGAAGCCAGAAAGCATCCCGGCTCCACATATAGCTTTACCATATACAAGGACGCCGCCAGAAAGGAAACCCTGGCCTCCATCAGTGGAGTGCGCGAACAGGGCGCCGGCAGCGTTTTCTGGGTTCCGGGGAGTGATTTCATAATCGAGCCGAACACCCAATACTGGTGGGAATGGAAGGACAGCGCCGGGGGCCAGAGCGGCCTGTTGTATTTCTTCGCCGCGTCATACCAGGGGGGCAAGCCGATCAGCCCCAGGAACGGCGGATTCATGGACCGCAACCTGAAGAACGACCCCATCCTTGGAGTCAGCCATATCTATTCCGGTCCGGGGCTTTCCCCCACATACGATTTCCAGCTGTTCGCCGACGCCGGGGCCACCGCGCTTTTGAAAGAGATCAACGGGGTGGAGCAGGCGGTGAACGCAAACCATACCCGGGTTTATCCCCAGGTAAACCTTTCCGAGGGCTCCACCTATTACTGGAGGGTTCGAATCAACGCGCCTGGAGTTAGCTCGGAATGGAGCAAGCTCAGCTCCTTCACCGTGGTGGATTTCTGCTCCATCAACGGCCCGGCCTACGCTTCCTACGCCATAGACTGGACGCCGAAAAGATGCGCCAACTACCTCACGCCGAGGCTGCGGAACACCAGGCTGGCCACGGGCCCTCCCAATGCGGTGTCCAAGCCGGAGTATGACGGCTTTCTTTCTCTGGATTACGGCGGAGAGGTGATCCTGGAGATGGGCGCCACCGTGGTGGATCATCCCGGGGGGGACATCCATGTATATGAGTTTGTCTCCACGGAAATCCTGGAAGCCTTCATCGGCCCCACGGAGTCCGGACCATGGACGAGCCTGGGGGTGGGATGGTGCCATATATATTGCGAATTCGATCTGGCTCTGGTGGGCGCGTCCTACACCAGGTTCGTGCGGGTTGTGGACCGGGGTACGGAAGCGCTTTATTGCCACGAGACCTCCGGGTCGGATATTGATTCTGTCACCTGGGCCAAACCGGCCCCATCGCCTGGGGCCTGCAACAATCCATGGTGGTGAACAAGTCGTACAAAACAACAGTCCCATGGAGCGAACAGCAAGGGCGGGCAGTGGCCGTCATGGGTCGGACTGAGGTCACGCAATGCCGATAATAGTAGGATTTAGCCTGGGCTTCGCCCTGGGCTGGGGCGCGGCCATTCAGTTCCTGGCCCAATTCAATATAGAGCCATGGGCATGGTTCTGGGTTCTGGAAAAACCTGGCGCCGCGCTGGCGTCCGGGCTTGTGGGCGGTGTCGCCGGTGGTCTGGCCGGGTATAAGCGCGGCATCACCCCGCTATTGCCTCTGGTTGTCGCCATTCCCGTGGCGGCGCCCTTCATGCCGGCAAGCATTCCCTTCTTCCGCGTATACCAGGCAGTGGCGGTGGACCTGGGGCTCCCCATCCTGGCGCTGGGGCTGGCGGGTGTTCTGGTCAACCTGTTTCCTGTAAGGCTGGGGACTGCGTTGAAGGAGGAGCTGGACTCGCCCAGAGGGGCGCAGATGTTTTATTTTCTCCTGCCGGTGCTGTTCGTGGCCTTGTCCGCCGGGGCTTTCTGGACAGGGGAGACGAGGATGCGCGGCGCTGGCTTCACGGGGGACTCTCCCCAGTATGTGCTGATCGCCGACGCGCTGGCGCTGGACCACTCCCTGAACCTGAAACCCGCCATCATGCGCGAGGACCACATCAACTGGATCGAGGAGCCGGTGGGGGGGCATGGAGAGACCGTCAGCCTTACCGAGCACTATAGCAAATACAAAAGCGGATATTCCGTGGCCATCACCCCGTTCGTTGCCATGGGATGGCTGACCGGAGGGGATTTTCGCCGGTGGGCCATATTCGGCACCCTGATGTTCGGTCTGGCCATGACATGGCATCTGTTCAGGTTGCTCCATAAGGATCTGGGACTCAGACCTTCCGCGGCCGCCATGGGTGTGACGGGGGTGGCGCTATCCTTCCCCATGCTCGCCTATGGCACTCAGGTGTATCCGGAGATGCTGGCCGCGCTGATGGTCACTATCGGGCTGCGGTATCTGGCCCTGGGAGAGAAAAGCGGACCCTGGGACGCAGTGGGGATGGGGGCGGCCATGGGGTTGCTGATGTTCCTCCATGACCGTTTCGGATTCTTCGGTTTGCCCGCCATTGCGGCGTATTTCTGGCTCACCCGCAAATCCGCATGGCGCATATGGCCGGTGTTTCTGGGTGTCCTCTCCCTGATGGCTGTTATCAATGTTTTGGATCTTTATATAAGGCATTTCGATATCATCCCAAGAGCGGGCCAATACGGGCGGGCGGGACAATACTGGAATCCGTTGGGGGTGTATATCGGCTGGATAGGGGGCATGCTGGACAAGGGGCATGGCGCCCTGATCTACGCTCCGATGCTTTTGATGGCCCCTGCCGCCCTGATCTTCGCTACTCGGTCCCGGCCCTGGCCGGCATGGCCGCTGCTGGCGCTGATGGCCATTCCATACTTCCTGGTGCTCGGCTTCGATGAATGGTGGGCGGGCACCAGCCCCCCCGGCGGCCGCTATATCATCGCCTACTATCCCGCCCTGGCGGTGTTCATGGGGATATTATGGAATTCGCGCCCCGCCGCATGGGTGTACTGGCTCTTCTTCTGGATGGTGGGGGTGGGGCTTGCCATAACTCGAAACTTCTACACCTACGCCCAGGAATACTACCTGGTGCACCAGTGCTACCTGGACCGAAGGTTGTTGACTCTCGATCCGTCGCGAATATATTTCGACTTCACCCTGGACACGGACCTGGCGGCCAAGACCACGGCCTGGCTGGTGGTGGTGGCGGCCCTGACGGCGATGTGGCTCAAGTGGCGGGACAGGGAAATCGAACCCACCAGGTTTGTCATCTCGGTGGTGGCGGCCCTGTTTGTGCTGATAGGGGCGTTTTACACGGTCTTCCCGGAGAAACCCCACATATTCGCCGATCGCCAGAAAGGCAGCTTCGGATGGGCGGAGCAGAAGGGGTGGAAGCTCAGTTCGGCCTCCCACAGGCAAATAGAGGCCCAGATACCATCCCGGTTTCTGCCCGTGGTTCCTTTCGATGAACTGGCGGATGGCTGGGCGCGCCTGGCGCCTGGGGTGGATACGAATGGACTTATGGTTTTCGGCGAATACCTCAAACTCCCCCCGGGAAGATACAGGATCGAAATCCCCATCCGCGTCCCCCAGGGGAATGGTGGCGAGACAGGATTCATGGAGGTGGTGGATGTGAAGGATAACGCCGAGCCTTATCCAAAGAGAACCTTCCGCCTGGCCGATGGGGCCTCGGCGGAATTCACTATCGACAAGCCGATGCTGAATGTGGAGGCCAGGCTGCGGTTTGACAGTGAGGCGGCGGTGGAGATCGGACCGATGCGTATTAGAAGCGCCATGTCGCATCCTGGGAGGGAGCCATGAGAATAGCGCAAATTGCCCTGGTGGCCCTGCTGGCCATGGGCGCCTCCTCCATGGCGGGGGAGACAGCGCCAGACCTGGACCTGATTAACGGGAAAGTGGGGGGGACTTTTGTCGGCTCTCCCAGGAAAGAATTCGCAAAGCGCCTTGCCAAAGGGGGAGAAACCATCGGCACATGGACCGCTTTTCGGGACAAGGGATACTTCGTCCAGCACGCGGGGCTGCGGAATATGGCGGGGTTTTCCATGATGAAAGGCTCCTGGCCGGACCGCCTGTATGGTTTCGAGCCGTATGTGGGGAAGATCAGCTTCGGCATTACAGCCCAGTCCACCCTCGAAGAAGTGAAAGCGGCGCTGCTGGAGGGATTCGGCGGGAATTTCGTGTTGACCCTGGAGGAGGAGAGGGGAGTCTGGAACCGCGACTATGTGGCATATCAGCTCACCGCATGGAAGACCGATCCACCTTTCTATTTTGAAATCTTTTTCAAGAAGAACAGGAAAGTGGAGGAGATCCGGATCAAGTCCTTCCCCGGCTCATACTACCCCCAACTGCTCCGGGACAGGGCGCTGGGCCCGCACGCCATAGAAAAGCATCTGCGATAGAAGGACTCAATATCCAGCGGAGCCTATTCCCCAAGGTATGGCATATGGAATGGAGAAAAGATAATTACCTGATAACGGACGATCGGACCCGGATGGATATCGGCGCCATCCACGCCCTGCTGGACGCCACATACTGGGCCGCGGGCCGCTCTCTGGCGGCGGTGGAAAAAAGCGTGGCCAACTCCCTTTGTTTCGGGCTGTTCCATGAACAGAAGCAGGTGGGGTTCGCCAGGGTGGTGACGGACGGCGCGGTGTTCGCCTGGCTGTGCGACGTGGTGCTGGAGCAATCCCACAGGAACCGGGGGGTCGGCTCCTGGATGATGGAGGCGGTGCTGGAACATCCTGCGCTCCAGTCCACTGAGATAGTCCTGCGCACCAACGGCTCCGAGTCCCTGTATGCCCGCCGGGGATTCAGCCCTTGCGACAGCAGGCTGACCTGGATGAACCTGAAAAGATAACCAGCCTGTCGAAAGCTTGCGGGACAAACCGGCCATAATCCTGCTATCCTTGCCCATAATCAAAACCTTGTATATGATGGGTCGCATGTACTCACTGAATAAGAAACAATTCGCCGAGCTGGCCACCCAGGGAAACCTGATACCGGTCTATCGGGAGATATTCTCCGATCTGGACACCCCTGTGACCGCCTACATGAAACTGGGCGCAGGGGAGCACTCCTTCCTCCTCGAATCGGTGGAGGGGGGGGAGAAATGGGGCCGATACACTTTCCTGGGGGCGGACCCTTCCATCATCTTCACATACAAGGACAAAAAGGTGACCATCCTGCGGGACGGGGCCAAAGCCGAGTATGTGGCCAAAGGGGATCCGCTGGACGAGCTGCGAACCCTGATGTCGGAATACAAGCCGGCCCCGGCGCCGGGGCTCCCCAGGTTCTTCGGCGGGGCTGTGGGGTTTCTCTCCTACGACAGTGTGCGGTATTTCGAAAAGATGCCGGAAACCGCCAAGGACGAGCTGGACGCGCCGGACGCCATGTTCGTCATCACAGACACCATCCTGATTTTCGACAACATCGCCAACACCATAAAGGTGGTGTGCAACGCCCATGTGGATCCGGCGGGGGTGGACGCCGCGTACGAAAGCGCCTGCTCCCGCATCGACGCGCTGATCAACAAGCTCAAAGGTCCACTCCCCCATTTCCAGACGGTGAAGGGGGATCCGGCGGCGGTGGATTTCGTCTCCAACATGGAGCAGGAGCGGTTCGAGGAAAACGTGCTGCGCTGCAAGGAGTATATCGTGGAGGGGGATATCTTCCAGGTGGTGCTGGCCCAGAGGATGGCCGCCCGGCTGCGGGTTCCTCCCTTCCAGGTATACCGGGCGCTGCGGGCCGTGAACCCATCGCCGTATATGTTCTATCTCAATTTCGCCGACCAGCAGATCGTGGGGGCCTCGCCGGAGTCTTTGACCCGGGTGGAAGATGGGGTGGTGGAGGTGCGTCCCATCGCCGGCACCCGCCCCCGGGGCGCCACGCCGGAGGAGGACAAGCGGCTGGCCGAGGAGCTTTTGGAGGACGAGAAGGAACTGGCGGAGCATATCATGCTGGTGGACCTGGGGCGCAACGATGTGGGGCGGGTCTCCGAAGGGGGCGCCGTGGAGGTTAACGAGCTGATGACCATAGAGAAATACAGCCACGTGATTCATATCGTCAGCAACGTGAGGGGAAAAATTCGCCAGGGGGTGGACGCCTACGACGCCCTGCGCGCCACCTTCCCGGCCGGCACCCTCTCCGGGGCGCCGAAGATTCGGGCCATGGAGATCATCGAGGAGATGGAGGGGACCCGAAGGGGGGTTTATGGCGGGGCCGTGGGCTACTTCTCTTTTTCAGGGAACATGGACGTGGCCATCGCCATCCGCACTTTATATATTAAGGACCAGAAAGCGTATCTGGGGGTGGGAGCTGGGATCGTGGCGGACTCGGTCCCGGCCAGCGAATGGCAGGAGACCATCAACAAGGGCAAGGCGCTGATAACGGCGGTGAAGATCGCGGAGAACGGGCTGGAGCCATAAGGGGCGGCGACAGGGATATGGTCGCAAAATCCTTTGTTGCATGGTGACTGTAAATTAAATCACCGGGGCCATATTCATTTTCTTGACCATGGATGCACAATGAGTTCTCTTTCGGATTTGGGATGGCGAGCTTTCTTTTCACAGCAAATCCCGATAGAAGAGTTTGACAATTTCACCCCCGCCCGCATTATCGCTCGAGTTGGCCACTATATTACTGCGCTCACGGAGAGCCAACAGCGCTCCTTCCAGCTCTCTGGCAAGTGGCTGGCGAAACCGCCCGAGGAGCAGCCGATCATCGGCGACTGGGTGCTGCTCGATCCCCAAGGATTGCCAAGCCTCCTTCTGGAGCGCTCCACACTCCTGGAGCGGCGCGCAGCCGGGACCGGGGAACGACGCCAATTGATGGCCGCCAATATCGACACTCTTTTCATCGTCTCCGGCCTGGATCGTGACTTCAACCTCTCCCGCATAGAGCGGTACCTGGCGTTGGCGGTCAAAGGCGGGGTTCGTCCTGTCGTTGTCCTCACCAAGGCGGACCTGAACCCGGACCATGAGAAGCTGTGCCGCGAGGTGGAGCGGCTCTATGAGAACGGCGTGGCCGTGGCCCTGGACGCGCGCCATAGTGACGCCGCCTTGTCCACCCTTGGGGCCTGGATTGGCCCTGGAGAGACGGTGGCGTTCATGGGATCGTCAGGCGCGGGAAAATCGACCCTCATAAACTCGCTCCTGCATGAAAAACAGCAGTTGACCAGGGAGTTAAGCCAAGTGGATGAACGGGGGGTTCACACCACCACAGAGCGGGCCATGTTTCCTCTCGCGGGTGGCGGATGGCTGCTCGACACTCCCGGCATGCGCCAGCTGCGTCTTGGCGAAGCGGGCGATGGCCTGGCAGAAGTTTTCAATGACATCGAAGATCTGGCGCATAAATGCAGGTTTAACGACTGCCAACACAAGGGGGAGCCTGCGTGCGCAGTGGCTGCCGCTGTCGAATCCGGAGAGCTGGATAGCCGACGGCTGGCCAATTATCAGAAGCTGCAACGGGAACAGGACAAGCTGAAGGAAAAGACCCACGAACGACACGAACGGGAACGAGGGTTTGGAAGGATGGTGAAAAACGCAAAACGCTTCAAGGAAGACAAATAGGCATCAACCCGTCAGGAGTCTTGGCGGAATCCGTCCCGGCCAGCCAATGGCAGGAGCCCATCAGCAAGGGAACGGCGCTGAAGATCGCGAAGAGCGGGCAAAAGCCTTTGGGGGGAGTGAAACGGGGTCAATAACCGGATTGACCGGGGGGAGACCAGGATTCACTTCTCCGCGTCGATTTTTTCCAGCACTTCCTTGATTGTGTTTTTCAGAGGGGTCAGGTCGGAGGATTTCACCACGTAAGCCTCCGAAGCCCAAACGCGAAAATCCTGCTTATAGTCCGAATAGGCTGTGCAGAGGATCACCGGGGTGGTTTTGTTCTTTTCCCGGAACTTGCGCAGAAATTCGATGCCGTCGGTGCCGGGCATTCGGATGTCCAGCGTGATTATATCCGGCTTGAACGATTCTATTTTCTTGGCGGCGTCCCTGGCGTCCTTGGCGGTATCCACCTCGTATCCTTCGTCTTTAAGCTCCTCGCTGTAAAGAAGACGGATATGCTCTTCATCATCGACAACTAAAACCTTTGTCATACTAAAACAATTTCCTTTTGTATTGACCGATCCGGGCCATGGCTATACCGCCGCTGGGCTTCCCGGAATCATGTGGCATGGCAAATTGATCACAAAGGTTACACCAACGCCGGGCTTGTTGTCAATTTCCAGATCACCATAATGCATCCGCACGATTTTCTTGGCCAGAGTCAGCCCTATGCCGGTGCCATGGGGTTTGGTGGTGAAAAACGGCTCGAACACATCGTCCTGGGTCATCATGTCTATGCCGCCGCCGGTGTCGGATATCTTCAGGCTCACCCAGCCTTTCCGGTTTGGCGCAGGCTCGGTCACCAGGGTCAGCTTCCGCTCTCCTTGTTTCGTGGACATCGCTTCGATGGCGTTGAGGAGGATATTGATCACCACCTGGCGGATCCATACAGGATCCATGGAAACATTTTCTATATCCCGGGAGAGGGAGAGGACGGTCTCCACCTGGTTTTCGTTGATGATCCTCCAGTAGAAGTTGATCGCCTCCTCCACGATCCCGTTCAGGTCGGCGCTTTCTATGTGCATGCTCACCCCCTTGGAGATATCCAGGGCGTTGCGCAACATCTTCTCCAGTCTTTCCACCTCGTTGACTATTATCTCCACATACCGCTTGGTCTCCTCCTTTTTCAGCCCCTCGTTGAGGAGCCTGCGGGCGAAACCGCCGATGGAAACCAGGGGGGTCTTGATCTCGTGGGCCATCTCGGCGGCCACCTCCCCCAGGGTGCTCATCCTTTCCACTTTGGCCATCTGGGTCTCCAGCCGGATCAGCTCCTTGCTGACGGTGGAAAGCCGCTCCAGCAGCCGGATGTTTTCTATGGCCCAGGCGGCGGGGGCGGCGAACCGGGCCAGCAGTTTCATGTCCATATGGGAAATCGGTTTCTGGTCGTATTTGTTGTCCACCAGGATGGCGCCTTGCACATTGTCCTTGGCGATAAGAGGGATCAGGGCGAACTGGTCGCACCCCAGGGCGTGGTGCAACTCCTTGTCCGTATCGTTCATATCCCACACCCCATTGATCAGGGTCGCCTGTTTGCTGACTATCACCGATCGGATTACGGCGCTGGCCCCCGGGCCTGTGATGGAAAACCTCAGGGAGCGGGCCATGGAATCGAAAGCGGAAGGAGGCCCCTCGGTTTTTCTCTCCAAAAGCCATCCCACCAGCTCCTCGCTGGGGCGGCTGTCGGACTGGCTCCATATTCTGCCGGCGTCCTCCGCCGAATCCGGCCCCATGCCGATCATCCCCTGTAAAAGCCCGGTGCTCTCGTTGATGAGAAACAAAATGGCCCTGTTGAAGCCCAGCCCGGCGCCCACGGTTACGCAGGAAAGGATCACCCGCAACAGGTCGTCTAGGCTGATGGCCCGCTGCATGGCCATGGAGAGCTGGAACAGGATGGAAAGCTCCCGCATGTTGTTTCGGTTTTCCTCCAGGGCGTCCTCGAGCATCCTGTGGGTTCTGGCGCGAATCAGGGCCTGGGTGGTGGTCTGGATCAGGTCCTTGAACGCCTTGATCTCCTCGCCGGTGAACGCGGTGTAATATCCCTCCTTTGGGGTCTTGCGGTCCGCCATCACCGCCACGCCGATCGATTTGTTTTCAAACACCATGGGCGCCAGGGTCAGGGAAGCCCGGGCCGAGGATGTGAGCCCCTTGAATACAACTTCATTTGTCACATCCGGAATATTGATTATTTCCCGGCTCCTCAACGCCTGCTCCACCACATGGGTCAGCGTCCCAGGCAGTTCCACCCCCTGCCCGGTGAAGCTTTTCAAGACAGGGCGCTCCCCCTCCACCAGCCAGATGGAGCAGGCCCTGGCCCCTATCAGGTTTCGGACGCAATCGCCGGTGTGGGAGAGGATGAGTTCCGAATGGTTGGTGGCGTTGATCAGGCGGGCGGTATTGTTGAGCTCGGACATTGACTGGGCCTTTTCCACCTGACGCTCAAAATCCCTGGCGGCGCGGATGGCCCCCGCCACTTTGCCCGCCACTTTTTCCAGAGCCTGGGCGTCCGCTTCCGCGCTACCGCCCCCTTGATGACGTTGAATGTAAAAGACGCCGATAAACTCCCCGTCCTCGTCGATGATGGGGGCCGCGGCCATGCTGGCGCTCCGGTTCTCCCCCGCTTCCGGCACGAAAAAATAATCGGGATCGTCACCGGCCACGGGAAGGGCCACCGGACGCCGCTCCCGCGCCACTCTCCAGCAGACTCCCCGGTCCTTGGGAAGGCGGACAGCATTCACCGCAGCCTGGGTCAACCCCTGGGCTGATTTGAGAGAGAGCACCTGGCCCTGCTCATCCATCATCAAAAGCGCGCACACATCCGCCTGCATGTCATCCCTGGTTTTGCGGGTCACCTGGTCCAGCATGGAGGCAAGATCCAGGCGTTTGCGAGAGATCTTGCCAATCAGCAGTATGTTGTCGTCTTCCGTCATTTTCCACCAGAGGAAGAGGCAAGGCGGTATAAAGAAAAGTATTTCCGGGCCGATCGGCCCCAGGAGTTATCCTCACCCATTCCCATTTTGACCATTTTATTCCAATTTCGCCTGTCAGTTAAGTAAAACTCTATCCCTTCCAATGCCTTGGCAAGCAGAGCTTCTTTGGAGTACTCATCAAACTTAAAGCCGTTCCCCTCTCCGGTGGCCCGGTCGTATTGCCGAACCGTGTCGTTCAGCCCCCCCGTGGCTCGCACCAGAGGCGCCGTGCCATAGGCCAGGGCGTACATCTGGGTCAAGCCGCAAGGCTCGTACCGGGAAGGAACCAGCAACATGTCCGATCCGGCCTGGATACTATGGGAAAGCGCCTCGTCATACCCTATGGTGACGGACACCTGGCCAGGCCAGGAAACCGCCAGTTGCTTGAACCTTTGCTCCAGCGCCTTGTCCCCCGAACCCAAAAGCAGAAACTGGGCCCCCTTGGCCAGCATGGGGTCCAGGCAATCGGCCAGCAGCTCCATCCCCTTCCCATCCGCCAGTCGGCTGACCACCGCCATCAGCGGTCCCTCGCCCCGATCCAGCCGCATGTTCCGGAGCAGCTCGGTCTTGCACAGGGCCTTTCCCGCCATGTCGCTCCTGTTGAAGTTGTGGGGTATCAGCTGGTCCGTGGCGGGATTCCATTCCTGGGTGTCGATGCCATTTAGCACGCCATGCAGCCGGTCCACCCGATGAAGCAAAAGCCCATCCAGGCCAAAACCGCCATCGGGTGTCAGGATTTCCTGGGAATAGGTGGGGGATACGGTGGTGATTATGTCGGCGTGGATCAGCCCCCCCTTCAGAAGGTTGATATGGCCATAGCATTCCAGGCCACCGGGATGGAAATGGTCCCAGCTGATCCCAAGAAGATGCCATTGGCTGGGATGGAACCGCCCCTGGTATCCCATATTGTGGATGGTGATCAGGCTGCCTGTATTTTTGAAAAATGGAACTCCGGCGTATATGGTTTTCAGGTAGGCGGGGATCATGCCGGTCTGCCAGTCGTTGCAGTGGATGATGTCCGGCGGCTGGCCGGAGGCTATGAGGGTCTCCAGTACCGCCCTGGAAAAGAAGGCGAAACGCTCCAGGTTGTCCGGATAGTCGTGCCCGGTGGGATCCAGATACACCCCCTCCCGGCCGAAGTACTGCTCCTGCTCTATGAACCATACCTCCAGGTTGTCAGATGGGCTGATCATGTGGGCCGTCCCCTCCATGATCCTGGCGGAAACCGGAACGCGAAACTTTACCCCTCCCCTGGAGGGGATCTTGAACTTCTTGCGGTCGATAGACTTGTATAGCGGCACGAAAAGGCGAACCCTGGCGCCAGCCTGGGCCATGGCCCGGGGCAGGGCGCCGGCCACATCCGCCAGACCACCGGTTTTCACCCATGGCCACGCTTCCGAAGAGACTATCACCACATCGGGGGTTTTTTCCTTTCCTGCGGTTCTTTTTTTTGATCCGGAGGTGGCTGTTTTCTTTTTGCTACTCATTTCCCAAAGCTTTACGCATTCTGTCCGCGGCGTCTTCCGGCGGAACGGAGTTTATGTGGAACCCGGAGCCCCATTCAAAACCGGCGGCCCTGGCCATCACCGGGATTATTTCCAGGTGCCAGTGGTAAGCCTCCTCATGGCCAGGGGCGAAAGGGGCGGTGTGGAGCACCAGGTTATATGGCGGATTGTTGAACATCTGCGCCAGGGCGCCCAGCAGGTCCACCAGCATGGAAGCCAGGGCGTCAATTATTTTGGCGGAGGAATCCTCAAATCCGCTTGAGTGTCCCATCGGCATGATCATCATCTCATAAGGGAAACGGGAAGCGAAAGGCGCCAACGCCGCTATCCCGTCCCTGGCGGCGATCAACCTTTCCCCGCTATCCCCCTCGCGGCGCAGGATCCTGCAATAGACACATTCGCCGGTCTTTATCCGGTGATGGGCTGCCCCGGCCAGCTCCTCCCCCAGGGTGCGAGAAACCACGGGCATGGCGATGAGCTGGCTGTGGGAGTGGGCCAGCGACGCGCCGGACTCCCGACCATGGTTCTTGAAAAACTGGGCGCAGGCCATGGCCGGATCCTTCCTTATCTCCAGCAACCTGGCCTTGAGGGTGTGGAATATGACGGCGGCCTGGGATTTGTCCATGGTGTGCAGGGTCTGGGAGTGGTCAGGCGTTTCTATAAACACCTCGTGATGCCCCACTCCATCCATCTTGTGGAAGATATCGATCACCCCATCGGAGACAGGACCGATCTGCGCCAACTCCGGGCTGACCTCGGCCAGGGCTGGACTGGAGACCATCAGCTCCGGGGTGGGGTTTGCCCGCTCGCGGCTGGCGCCGGACAGGGCTGGGTATTTGTTAGGCACCACGCGGATGCTCCATCCAGGGCCGTTGGGACGGGCGCCGGGTCGGCGACTTGCGTATATCTCCGGCGGTGTGGCGGATTCCTCTCCTTCGCAAAAAGGGCAATATGAATCCACATTCTCCGGCGCCACATGAAAGGCGTCCATAGGTCTGGCGGCTCTTTCGCTGCTGATGATCACCCAGCGATTCAGCACCGGATCTTTACGAAGCTCTCTCATGGTATCTACCCTTTCCATGAATCGTAGATTGACAAAGGGATTGTGTCAAACTTAAAAGGGAGGCCAAGGAAGAAGGGGAATCGCCGGAGGCAAGGATATGGTAGCCCCAAGGGGAGTCGAACCCCTGTTACCGCCGTGAGAGGGCGGTGTCCTAGGCCACTAGACGATGGGGCCACAACCCGCGCCATAATGCAATGGCGCGAAACGAGAACCGATTTTATACCATAACCGCCCACGGAATCATTAAAAAAAATACGAACCACCTTTTGGGCGGCCACACACGCCCGGAGCCAGGATCAGAGCAGATACAGAACAGAGAGAAAGGCGGTGGCCGTCATGACTATGGCGTATGGCAGGGCGAGAACGATCATTCTCATGTAAGAGAGCCGGATAAGCTGGGCCAGGGCGGAGGTGAGCAGGAAGAGGAAAGCCGCCTGGCCGTTGGGGGTGGCCACGGAGGGCAGGTTGGTTCCCGTGTTGATGGTCACCGCCACCAGTTCCAGTTGCTCGCGGGAGATCAGCCCCTCCTTGTGGGCGGCCATCGCCTCGGTGATGTATATGGTGGCCACGAACACATTGTCGCTGACCACGGACAATATCCCCGACGCCAGGAAAAAGGCGGAAAGCTGGGCTGTCCCCTCCTTTGTCATGGTCCATTCAATGACGGGGGCGAAAAGATGGCTCTGGTGGATCACCGCCACGATGGCGAAGAACACGGTCAAAAGGCATGTGAAAGGGAGGGCCTCGGAAAAGGCGGACCCGATGGCATGTTCGTCGTTCACCCCGTTGAGCGAAGTGAGCAGTATGATCACGGCCAGGCCGATGAGCCCCACCTCGGCGATGTGGAAAGCCAGCGCCAGGATCAGAAACACTCCTCCCAGCGCCTGGGTCACCAGTTTGGCGCGGCTGCTGTCGTCTTGCTTGGCGGATTCCTTTTCCGCATAGTCCCGCAGCACATCCCGGACCCCCTCAGGCAACTCATATCCATAGCCGAGTATCCTGAACTTCTCCACCAACAGGCAGGTGGCAAGCCCCATGATGAGAGTGGGGATGGTGACAGGCGTCATAACCCAGAAGAACTGGCCGAAGTTCCACCCCATTTTGGAGGCGATCAGCAGGTTCTGCGGCTCCCCCACCAGGGTGCAGGCGCCACCCAGGGCGGTGCCCACGGCGGCGTGCATCATGATGTTGCGCAAAAAGCCACGAAAGTTCTCCAGATCCTCATGGAACTGCTTTTCAAAAGCTTCCTTCCCCGATGGGTTATCCCCCATTTGCCCTATCCTGGTGGAGGCGAAATTCGTGAACACGGAATAGAACCCGGTGGCGGCGGTGATCACCACGGCGGTTACGGTCAGCGCGTCCAGAAACGCGGAAAGAAGCCCCCCGGCGAAGCAGAACAGAAACGAGAGCCATATCTTGGAGTGGACCCGCACCAGCAGGTTGGAGAATATATACAGCAAGAGGTCGCGCATGAAATATATGGAGGCGACCATGAACATCAGCAACAGGATGACGGGGAAGTTCACCACCATCTCCTCGAACACGTTCTCCGGCGAGGCCATCCCCAGGGCCACCGCTTCTATTGCCAGCAGGCCGCCGGGCAGAAGAGGATAGCAGGAGAGCGCCATGGCCAGGGTGAAGATAAACTCCAGCACCAGCACCCACCCGGCGATGAACGGCCCAGCGGTGAACAACAGGATCGGGTTGACCACCAGAAAAGTCACCACCAGGGCCTTGTACCACCTGGGGGTGTGGCCCATGAAATTGTCAAAATAAGCTGACGTCATTCTGCTACCTATATGGAATATGTCGAAAAGCAACAAGATCGCCTTATTTCAGTTGCGATCCGTATGAGATAGTATGTTACCCAAGGTGGCGGCCCAAGGCAACACTATCCGGCAGGAGGCTTTGCGCCAGTCCGCCGGACAGGCAAGGTAGGGGGCTCATTGATATATGAACATTCAATATAAAACGCGGTGGAGCGAATATGCCCCACCACGTCCGGCGAAAACCGGGGGTATTGTTTACCGAGCTCCCATGGCGTCCAGGAGCGGAGAGGGGGCGCCGCCGCCAGGCCGGGAAATAGTCACCCCCTCCAGGGCGCCATGGTTCGTGCGCAGGTCATAGTCTTCCTGCTTCATCCCGTACTCCCACC
>JAOUPQ010000217.1 GCA_029879765.1 Nitrospinota bacterium
GTGGCGGCGCTGGTGCCCAAGTCGGAGCTGGAAGGGGATATGGGGGATCCACAGATGGGAATGCAGGCTCGATTGATGAGCCAGGCCCTGCGCAAACTCACAGCTGTAATCTCCAAGTCCAAGACCTGCCTGATATTTATAAACCAGATCCGTCAGAAAATCGGAGTAGTTTTTGGCAACCCGGAGACCACCACCGGCGGCAACGCGCTAAAATTCTACGCCAGTGTCAGGGTGGACATACGTCGGCTTGGATCACTGAAGGACCAGGGGGAGAACATCGGAAACAGGGTGCGAGTGAAAGTGGTGAAGAACAAAATGGCTCCTCCCTTCCGCGAGGCGGAGGTGGATATGGTCTTCGGCGAGGGGATATCCCGGGAAGGCTCCCTCATAGACATGGGCGTGGACGCCAATATAGTCCAGAAATCCGGCGCGTGGTACTCCTATGGAGAAGAGAGGATCGGCCAGGGGCGCGAGGCGGCCAAGAAGTTCATGCGCGACTATCCCGCCGTGGCGTTGGAGATAGAAAACAAACTGCGAGAAGGGATGGGGCTGCCGCTGGCAAAGGCTCCAGTTGAACCGAAAGAGACCAAGGCCTCCAGTCAATCCGAAGAGACCAAGGCTGTGGCCGAAACGGAACCGAAAGAGAAGAAAGGCGCCAAGGCGAAGGGGTGAGGCGGGGGTGTGGCAATAAGCGCCCGAATATGTAAATCACCCTATGTAACGGGGCTTCTTCTCTCGCAGTAAAAAAGATTGAGCGTCTTCCGGGCGGGGATATGCGTCTGGAAGGCTCAATGCTCATTTCAAGCCTTGCAGGAGTCCTTCGTTTTACCTGACATGCCCCACTTATCCTTTGCCGAATACACATGTCTTTGACTGTGACCATCCTCCGGAAATAATCAAAAATATTCTTATTGACGGGAAACTGTATTAAAAAATATGATTCCTGCTGTTTTCAATCTCATGGGGATGGGGATATTTTGTTGAAAGCCGGATTTGCGCTTTCACTATCTCTCCAGCGTGTAACAAAAAAATTGAGGGGATATATGAAAAAACTGCGAATTATTACCTTATTTTCCGCATTGCTGGCCGTCCTGGTGGCGGCGCAGATCTCATGCAACAGCTCTTCGAGCGGCCCTTCGGAAACTACTGGCCATGGCGGAGGCCATTGGAGCTATTCCGGAGCCACCGGTCCTGAGCATTGGGGCGACCTGGATCCTCAGTGGGCGGCGTGCAAAAGCGGAACCAACCAGTCTCCTGTCGATATCACCGACCCGGTGACTCATGCCTCGGCGGATATGGAGTTCCATTACAAGGCAAGCGCCGGAACGGTGATGAACAACGGCCATACCATAGTGTTCACTCCCACCGATGGGGGATATATCCTCGTGTCGGGAAAGCAATATAACCTGCTGCAGTTTCATTTCCACACTCCCTCGGAGCATTTGGTCAACGGTTCCGCCTACAGGATGGAGGGCCATCTGGTCAGCCAGGCGGCGGACGGAAACTATGCCGTGGTGGGTGTGTTCTATGACTCCGGCAACGGAAACAACGTGGTGGAAACCGTTTTCGGGGCGGTGAGCGACACGGAAAACCACGAGACGGCGGTGACCGCAGAGGTGGACGCCAACGGACTGCTCCCCTCCGGGATGGCCTACTACAGATACAGCGGTTCCCTCACCACCCCGCCATGCACCGAAGGGCTGGTGTGGAGCGTTTTTGAAACCCCCAGCACCGCCGCGGAGACTGACATCCAGAAGATGGAAAACCTGTATGGCGGCAACGCCAGACCCGCGCAGAACCTCAACGGCAGAACGATCAATCATATGATGTAACCGCCGTCCAGACTTTTTATCCGCCGGATCCTTTTTGGGTCCGGCTTTTTTTTTATATATGCTGGCGCCAATATGTATTGATTTTGGAATCGGCGTGGTTTTATATCCCATCGTCGCCCAAAGCCTTCATTTATGCTATCCTACCAGATTAATAAACAACAGGATCGGGTATGGCACGGACGGCGAAAATAGCGCGAAAAACCAATGAGACACAGATAACCGTCGAGGTTCGCCTCAATGGCTCCGGCAAGGGATCGGCCGCCACCGGTGTGCCGTTCTTCGACCATATGCTGGATCATCTGCGCGTCCACTCCATGATCGATATAACGGTCAACGCCAAGGGTGACGTGGAGGTGGATGGCCACCACACCGTGGAGGATGTGGGGATCTGCCTGGGCAAGGCCATGGCCGAAGCGCTGGGAGAGAAGAAAGGAATCACCCGCTATGGCGCCGCGTCCATTCCGATGAACGAGGCGTTGGCGGAGGTTAGCCTGGATATCTCAGGTCGGCCCTTTGTGGTTTTCGAATCACCCAGGTTGTCCGGCAAAGTAGGTGAGTTTGATGTGGAGTTGGCCGAGGAGTTCATCCGGGCGTTTGCCAACTCCGCGGGACTGACCATCCATGTCAACGTCCGGGCCGGGACTAACCTGCACCATATTGTGGAAGCCATATTCAAGGCGGTGGCCAGGGCGCTGGGCCAGGCTGTGGCGCCGGACCCAAGGCTGGGGGACGCGGCGCCTTCCACCAAAGGTGTTTTATAAACTGACGAGACGATCATGTCCATAGTGATAGTGGATTACGATGTGGGGAATCTGCGCTCTGTGCAGAAAGCCCTGGAGAAAGTGGGTGTGGATGCGGTAATAAGCCGTGATCCGGAGCGGATCTCCTCCGCCGACGCCGTGGTGTTGCCCGGCGTGGGAGCCTTTGCCGAATGCATGGGCAACCTGCGCAGGTATGGCCTGGTGGATGTGGTGCGAGACGCGGCCAACGGGGATCGCCCTTTTTTGGGTATCTGCGTAGGGTATCAGATGCTGTTCGAGAGCAGCGAGGAATTCGGTGATTGCCGCGGTTTTGGTGTTTTCAAGGGAAAATGCGTCATCTTCCCGAAAAGCCAGCAGGATCATCACAAGATACCGCATATGGGGTGGAACCAAGTGCGTTTCACCCGTCCCGATCCATTGTTCGCCGGGGCGGAGGATGGGGCGGACTTTTATTTCGTCCACTCATATTTTCCAAAGCCGGAGGAGGATATCGTTCTGGGAACCACGGAATATGAAGTGGAGTTCGCCTCCTGCGCGAGCAAGGGGAAGGTGTATGGCGTGCAGTTCCATCCGGAAAAAAGCCAGGCGGTGGGGCTGAAAGTTCTGGAGAATTTCGCGGCGATGGCCAGGGGTTGAATCCGTCGACGCTGTGATACAGGAAGATGAGTAAAAAGCGGAACTTTCTTTTGGACAAGACGACGTATCTGTCGTTGAAATATTTCACCTGGTTTTGCCAGTCCACCTCCCGAAACCTGGCGCTGGCCGGGGGCTCGGTGGTGGGGTGGATATTCTGGGTGCTGCTGCGTCTGCAGGGCAAAAGGCTCAGGATGACCCTTGAAAACATGGGTACACTGTATCCTGAAAAATCGGAAGACGAGCTTTTGCGCCTGTCCCGGCGGACCACCCGGCATTTCGGCCGGTTTTTGACCGATGGCTGCCGGTTGCCTCTGATAAAAAGAAGCACCTTGGAGGAGAATATCAAGTTTGAGGGGCTGGAGCATTACATCAAGGCCCATGCCCAGGGGAAGGGAGTGATCCTGGCCACGGCCCACTTTGGGCATTTCGAGGTGGCGGCGTGCTCCCTGGCCGCCATGGGCTACCCGGTGTGGTCGATCATCCGGGAGGTGGACAACCCGGATCTGGATAAGTTCATGGACGCCGCGCGATGCGCGCCGGGGCTGGGGGTCATCAAGAAGGAGAGGGCGGCGCGGGAGGTTCTGGCTCATCTGCGATCGGGCCACACTGTCACTGTGCATATAGACCAGAAGGCCTCGTTCAACCATATATACGTCCCGTTTTTCGGCAGGATGGCCTCCACCTTCACAACCCCTGCTGTCATGAGCATGCGAACCGGGGCGCCGGTGCTCTCTATGCTGTGCTTCCGGGATGACGCCACAGACACCTACCTGGCCAGGATATCACCCCCCATCGAATATATCCCCACCGGGGATAAACGCGCCGATATCAGGCAGATAACAATGACCCTCAACCTTATCCTGGAAGAGGCCGTCCGGCAGGCGCCGGAACAGTGGTTCTGGTTCCATGGCCGGTGGAAAAAACAGCCCACCGAGGATGAATTGGCCGAGGTGGAAAGGGAAATGGCGATTATACGTTCCGCTATTGGCGCCCGAGCCAGCCAGGGCGCCAGCGCCAGCCAGGGCGCCAGCGCCACAACATAGGATGGCAAAACCGGCCATATCCAGGATTCTGTTCCGCATGCCAAACTGGCTGGGGGACGCGGTGATGGCCGCTCCCGCCATCCAGGCTGTCCGGACCCTTTTCCCGGAGGCGACTATCGGCCTGGCGATCAAGGAGAACGTCGCCGGATTCGGGCGGCTGCTCCCCGCCGTGGACAAGATCCATCCGCTCCCCTCGCCATCGGCGGCCAGGCGCCTTGCCATAAAGGAGATCTTCCGGGAGAACTACCAATTGCTGGTCATATTCCCGAACTCTTTCCGTTCCGCCTGGGAGTTGCGTGGAGGGGGGATAGGGGAAAGGATCGGCTACTCCGGCCTGGTGCGGAGCCTTCTGCTGACTCATTCCCTTGCCCGACCACCAAAACATTCTGTCCATCAGCGCGATTACTTCTTCGCCCTGGTAAAGGAACGGTTTCCCCAACTCCAGATGACTGGTGTGGATATGGCCCTGCCAAAAGGGGCAGCTGAAGCCTCCGCTGCGCTGTTGCCGGAGAGGGGGAGGCCTCTGGCGGGAATCGGATTCGGCGCCACATATGGCTCCGCGAAAATGTGGCCGGCCGACCGCTTTGCCGCCGTGATAGACCGGCTGGCGCCTCATGCGGATGTGGTTCTGCTGGGGGCGGAGTCTGACCGGGACGTGGAGCGTCGGGTTAGCGAACTGGTGAACCATAAGCCGATATCACTAATTGGTAAAACCGATATCCCCACTCTTGCGGCCACCTTGAAAAGGCTGAGTGTCTATATCACCAACGACACCGGGCCGATGCATCTGGCCGCCGCCCTGGGGACCCCCGTCGTCTCCATATTCGGCCCCACGGACCCCCACGAAACAGCCCCCCTGGATAGCGCCGTGATGGTCCTGCGCCAGAAAGCGGATTGCGCCCCCTGCTGGAAGCGCCACTGCCCCATAGACCATCGCTGCATGACGGCCATTGGCGTGGAGGATGTGGCGGCGGCGGCTCTGGA
>JAOUPQ010000218.1 GCA_029879765.1 Nitrospinota bacterium
GGTATATATGCTGTGGATGTTCCAGCGCGTGATGTTCGGCAAGATCACCAACCCGAAAAACGAAAAGCTAACGGACGTGAACGCCAGGGAGATCGCATATTTCGCCCCGCTGATCGCGCTTGTATTCATCCTGGGTATCTTCCCCACGCCGGTGTTGCAGAAGATCGAGCCATCGGTGATCAACCTGGTCAACCATGTGCACACCCGGGCCCATGCCCCGGCCGCCCTGGAAGATGATGTGGGCAAGAACGTAAAAGAAATTCCAAATGAATCGGCCGCTATAGACCATAGCGCCTCGGAAAATATCGCCAGCGCCCAGGGTCGGGTGGTGTATCCCGCGCCGGAGCTGGCCCCGGCCTCGCCGGTGACTGTGGCGGTGGATGTTGAACAGCGCCAAATGGGGATTGAACTGTGATGGAGATGATACCACTTCCGCAAATCAGTGTGGGCGCCATCGCCCCGGAGCTTACGCTGGTGGCCGCCGCGATGATCATCCTCATGCTGGAGGTGTTCACCATATCCAAAGGGAGGGATAATCTGGCCTACGTGGCCCTGGCCGCCGTGGGTGTGGCCGGATACCTGGTCATAGAGTCGCTGGGCTCGCCGATGACCACATTCTCCAAAATGTATGTGGTGGACGATTTCTCCGGATTTATCAAGCTTGTGTGTCTGCTGGGCGCCGGCATGACCATTCTGATGTCTGTGAAATATACCAGGGACGAGGGGATAGATGGGGGCGAATATTACTCCCTGCTCCTCTTCGCCACCACCGGTATGTTCTTCATGGTGTCCGGGGCGGACCTGATCACCATCTTCCTGGGGCTGGAGACCATGTCCATCTCCCTGTACGCCCTGGCGGGATACGCCCGGGGCAGGTTGGCCAGCAACGAGGCCTCGATCAAATATTTCATTCTCGGCGCTCTCTCTTCGGCGTTCATGCTGTATGGCATGTCGATGATATACGGCGCCGCCGGGGTTACGAATCTGCATGAAATAGCCAGAATCATCGGGCAGAATAAGGAGAACATTCACCTGGTCATGCTGGGCGGCGGGCTGGTTCTCATCGGTTTCGCCTTCAAGATATCCGCAGTCCCGTTCCATATGTGGACCCCGGACGTATACCAGGGCGCCCCCACTCCCATCACCGCTTTCATGTCCGCAGGGCCCAAGGCCGCTGCCTTCGCCGCGTTCATCCGGGTTTTTTCCGATGCGCTGATCTCTCTGCAATATCAGTGGTGGATCATCGTGTGGATTCTGGCGGTGCTGACCATGACCGTGGGGAACCTCATCGCCCTGAGCCAGGAGAATATCAAACGGATGTTCGCTTATTCTTCCATAGCCCACGCGGGCTATATCCTGGTGGGTTTCACCGCAGGGGGGAAACTGGGCGAATCGGCCATGCTCTTCTATCTTTTGATATACACCTTCATGAACATCGGCGCCTTTGCCATAGTGGCTATCGTGGGTCAGCAAGGGGAGGAGCGCACCAGCGTTTCGGATTTCGCCGGGCTGGGATATCGCCATCCTCTGCTGGGGCTTGCCATGGTGGCGCTTCTTTTCTCCCTGGCCGGCATCCCGCCCACCGCCGGGTTCTGGGGCAAGTACTACCTGTTCACCGCAGCCCTGGATCAAGGATATGTGTGGCTGGCCATCCTGGCCGCGCTCAACTCGGTGATAGCGGTCTTCTACTACCTGCGGGTGATCGTGGTGATGTATATGCGCGAGGAGAAAGGGGAATCCCTGCCTCAAAACGCTTTTCCGGCGTCCATAGTGGTGGTGATTTTGGTGGCCATATACGGCTCGGTGCTGTTGGGGATTACCCCCGGCGGATACCTGGCCCTGGCGGCCTCTTCCAGCCTCGCTCACTGACAGGTCGCCCATACCCAGCGCCACACCGGCCTGGATAATATGGAATACCTGGTTTTATGTCGACGCGATTGATTCTGACCCGGGTAATAACATTTTCTTGGCGGCGCATGCCCCTCCCCCGTTGACATCCGCCCCCGCTTGCCCACTCCCTATTTGGTGTCCATGACGCATCTGAATCCCGTGTCTTCGCTCCCCGTCTTTTCCGGATTTCTCATTCGGGCGGAGGCGCGCACTTGATCCTTGCGGAGGCTGAAGGAGCCACCCCTGCTGACCCTGTCCTGGCCTATCAAGTCACGCCCGGAGAGCGGAGCGTGGGAGTACATGGGGCTGTTCTTGTCATACGCGTTATGCAGGTCCGCTGTCCACTCCTGAACGTTTCCCGCCATGTCAAAAAGCCCCAGGGCATTAGGCGCATAGCTTCCCACCGCCACCGGCTTTCCTCGCACATTTACAATATCCGGCGAATCTGGAGGGACAGAGAAATTCGCGTCATCAAGAGTAATGTCCGCTTTTCCATTTCCGAATCGCACAAGCTTTCCCCCTTCCCTGGCCGCGTATTCCCATTCAGCCTCGGTGGGCAAACGCTTTCCCTGATTTTCGCAAAAATCCGCAGCCCGGGCCCATTCCACGCTTTCCACGGGACATTTGACACAACCCAGATGCATGGAGGGGTTGCTGTTGGTCCTTTCCAGGAAAAGCTCCTGGCTCACCTCGTACTTGTCCATCCAGAAATCTTTCAGGCATATCTCGTGGATGGGCAACTCAAAGCTTAGGTAAGTGTGTACGTACTCTATCGCGCCGCTGGAGTTGACCTTCTGGAATCGCGAGGAGTCCCCGAAATTGTCCCCCATGGGAAAACATCCCCCTTTAACCAGCGCCATATCCTTCGTGCCTGGTTTCCGGTTTTCCCGCGGTTTGGCGCTTTTGTCTCCAGAGGCGAACAGACCACCGATTATTGACGCAAGTGAAGAAGATTGAGCGGAACCGGAATTATTGGACGGGGGAGAATTGATCTCCGGAAGTTTGATTGCCTCCTCCTCCTGCTTTGACGTCGGGATGGCTCCCGACGCCTGTTGGCTTTCACTGCCGGGGCTGAGAAAATGATATCCGGCCGCCAAAGCGATTATAAGCAAGGCGGCCCAGAGACCCCGGCGCATATCCAACACCTTTCCCTTTTTCTCTTGGTAGCCTCCGGCCTTTTGGGTCTGGATTCTCTCCCAAAGCTCCCGGCGCACCACCCCTTTCCGGGACGCTTCCGCCGACTGGTGACGCTCGGATGGCGTAATGTCCATCATGCGTTGTATCGCCGTTTCCACTTGCCACGGAATTTCGGGGTTCAACTTCCGCATTGATGGCGGGGGCTGGTTTAAATTCTTTTCGATGGCGTCCCACCCCGAAGCGGTGGGGTAGGGCGCCTGGCCTGTGAGCATGTGGTAGAAAATGGCGCCCATGGAATAGATGTCGCTGGAAGCGCCATTGATCTGGCCATCTCCCCTGGCCTGCTCCGGGGAAAAGTACCACGAAGGCTCCCAAACAGTTTCAGAGCCTTCATCGCTCTTTTTCGTCAATAACAGATCCTTGCTCCCCGGCCCTAAAGGCAGGGCGAAATTAAGGATTTTCACCTCCATTTTGCCGCCATGGGTGGACATGATAATGTTGTCCAGGTTCAGGTGAAGATGTTGGATATCCTTCTGGTGGACAAACTCCATAATTTCCAGCAACTGCTCGGCGATGTCGAAAAACTCATCAAGAGGAATTTTCCCCTTTTCCTCCATGACCTGCCGAAGCGTGACCCCCGGAATGCTCTCCGACACGATAAAGCTCCGCCCGTCCTCCGCTTTGCCGAACTCGATGGGCGCCACCACTCCGGAATGCTTCAGCCGAAGCAGGCTCTTGATCCTTTGCGAAAGCGCCTCCACCGCAGCTGGATCGTCTGTGTATTTAGTGTTAAGGATTTTTATCGCCACCAATCCACCTGTGGACTCCTGCTCCGCGCGATACACCTGGCCCGCGCGCCCATCACCCACCTTTTCCAGGATCTGATATCGATTGTTGAATCGTTTCCCCACCAGCGAATCCCCAGTCTCGGTCATGGCTGTCGCTCCCTCGCAGTTTAATGGCCATGAAAGTACCTCCACAACATAGGCGACTGAAACGCTGTTGCCCAGTTTCCGAGTACTACGATCCGATGGCCACGTTTGTTTATATAATATATACTACATACAACAAGGTTTAAACATCAATACCATGATGTCGTGGAGATCCTGCCCTGGGGGCGGCCCGTCCCTGGGGCGCATCCGCTACCCCGTTGACAACCGCCCCGGTTTGCCCCTATCATTAGCCTTGTGGTTATGTGGTGAAAACTTTTGCAAGGATCGATTTTTAATAAGCCTCATGCAGGAACCTCCTGGTACATGCCCCCGGCCAGCGCCGAGGGTTCATTTCATTCTGGCCGTTCTGATGGCGGCCTGTTTTGCGGCGCCTTCCCACGCCTTCGATCTGGAGTCCCGAGTCCAGGAATTCACCCTTAAAAACGGCATGCGGTTCCTGGTCCTTCCGCGGGAGGGCTCCCCCACTTTCGCCGCCCACATCTCCTTCAAGGTGGGCAGCGTGGAGGAAAACAAGGGATACACCGGCGCCGCCCACATGCTGGAGCATATGCTCTTCAAGGGGACCACCACCATCGGCACGCTGGACTGGGAAAAAGAAAAGCCGCTGCTGGAAAAGATGAACCGGCTGGGCGCCGAGATGGACAAGGCCAAGGCCGATGGGGCGGACGAGACGAAAATAGAATCCATGAAGGCCCGGCTGAAGGAACTTCAGGCCGAGCACAAAAAGCTGATTATATCCGAAGGATACTCCCAGCTGTACCAGGGGCAGGGGGGAGTGGGCTTCAACGCCGGCACCAGCAAGGACGACACCAACTACATTATCCGCCTCCCTGCCAACAAGCTGGAGCTTTGGGCCTTTATCGAAAGCGAGAGAATGCGCGACTCCGTGTTCCGCGAGTTCTATTCCGAGCGGGACGTGGTGGCCGAGGAGCGGCGGTTCAGCTATGAAAACCAGCCCACGGGGAAGCTGTACGAGCGTTTCCTGGCCACGGCTTTTATCGCCCATCCATATGGCCAGCCGATCATCGGCTGGGCTTCGGACATAGAAACCCTCCCCCTCTCCGAGATGGAGAGCTTTTATAACACGTGGTATGTGCCGAACAACGCGGTGGCCGCCCTGGTGGGGAACGTGGATATGGAAGAGCTTAAGGCGCTGGCGGAAAAATATTTCGGTGGCCTGCCCGCAAAGCCTCTGCCGCCGAGGGTGATGAGCAAGGAGCCGGAACAGGGGGGCCAGAGACGCATCAGCCTGGCCTTCGAGGCCAATCCCATGG
>JAOUPQ010000219.1 GCA_029879765.1 Nitrospinota bacterium
GCGCCTGCCGCCACCTTCCGGCCATGGACGCTGATCTCGTGGCCCAGGCGGGTGGCGAAACAGGCGTCGGAAAATGAATAGGCCTCGCTTTGCCCAGCGCCATCATGTCCGTCCGCCTCCACGCCGAGCATCCCCAGGGCCAGCGCCAGCGCCGCCGTTACCCTGCCATAAACCTGCTCCAGGGAGCCATACAGGGCGCACTGTTCCGGAAGGGTGACGGAGTATGTCACTTCTTGGTGGTGCAGCAGGGCCCTGCCGCCGGTGGGGCGGCGGACTATGGGAATCGCCTCGGCGTCCAGGAAGCCCAGGTTCAGCCCGTCGGTTTTCTGCAGCCTGCCGATGGAAAGGGTTGGCCTGGCCCAGGAGTAGAATCGAAGAACAGGCGAGGAGGCGGGGTCATCTTCCGCCCCCAGCAGCAGGGCTTGGTCCACCGCCATATTCCAATCCCCCTGCGCGGGGCCGTCTTTAATCAAGCGCCACTTTTTGTCCATCAGCCGATTGTAGCATGCCCGACCCTGGATTTTGGGGGGGGCCGCAAACGTGGCGCCGGGGGCCGAATTGCTTGGCGCCTTCCCGTCCGGGCTGGTATAATCCAGATAAATTCATTCGGTTTCGGTGGGATATCTAAATGAAAACCATAGTGTTTCTGATTGGTCTGGCGATATTCTTTCTGGTGGTGGCGATTGCGATAACCAACCAGCAGGAAGTGACAGTTACATATTTTTACGATCGCTCCTGGACCGGGAGGCTTTGGGTGGTGATAATGGCCTCCTTTGCCACAGGAGCGTTGATGGCCACGGTGTTCGCCGCATTGCTGCTGCTCCGGGAAAAGTTCCGTTTCAGCATGCTCAATCGGAAGACTGGCAAGCTCGAAGAGGAAGTCAAGTCCCTCCGCCAGCGCCCCTTGCCGGACGAGCACCCGGTGTTTCCTTCGGTGGCCTCCATGTCCACCACTGGCCAGACCAGCGGCAGACCCTCATAAGGGGGTGAACTATGAATCGCCGGGTCTCCCTTTTTTAATGTCCCTTTCCCTCCCCTGCGCCTTGCCGAGGCCTGGGGGTGGTCTTATATAGTGATGATTGGAGCCAGGGCCCTGAGCCGGGATCGCCAGCTTGTCGTTTTGATAACTGGGGGCCACAGGGTATAATGTACTTGTTGAATATTATGAGACGGAGAGTGGTGTAGTGAACCAAACTAAAAATGCGGCCATCTGGGTGGTGGTGTTTCTGGCGGTGGCCGTCATGGTGCTGATCATGCAGCCCACCGGCCCCGATAACAAGGCGATATCCTTTACCGAGTTTCTGAACGCGGTGGAGGAGAAAAAGGTGACCGAAGTGCTGGTGGCTGGCGAACGGGTCTATGGCCAGTTCAGTGACAACCAGAGATTCGTGGTGGATATCATCGATTATCCCAACCTGGTGGAGGATCTGCGCGCCGCCGGGGTGAAGATCAACGTGGAGAACATCGCCCAGGCCTCCTGGTATATCAGCGCCATTTTTTCCGCCGCTCCCATTCTGCTGCTGGCCGCCCTGTGGTTCTACATGATGCGCCAGATGCAAAACGGCGGCTCCAAGGCCCTCTCCTTCGGCAAAAGCCGCGCCCGGCTGATCTCCGACCCCCAGGGGAAAGCCACTTTCAAGGACGTGGCCGGGGTTGACGAGGCCAAGGAAGACCTGCAGGAGATCATCGAGTTTCTGCGCGACCCCCACCGGTTCCAGCGCCTGGGTGGCAAAATTCCGAAAGGTGTGCTGCTCATCGGCCCTCCCGGCACCGGCAAAACCCTGCTGGCCAAGGCCATCGCCGGCGAGGCCAACGTCCCTTTCTTCAGCATTTCCGGCTCCGATTTCGTGGAAATGTTCGTGGGAGTGGGCGCTTCGCGTGTGCGCGACCTTTTTGAACAGGCGAAGAAAAACGCCCCCTGCATCATATTCGTGGACGAGATCGACGCCGTGGGGCGCCATCGGGGCGCGGGCCTGGGCGGCGGCCACGACGAACGGGAACAGACCCTCAACCAGCTTCTGGTGGAGATGGACGGCTTCGAGGATAACAGCGGCACCATCCTCATCGCCGCCACCAACCGCCCCGACGTGCTGGATCCGGCGCTGCTGCGCCCCGGCCGGTTCGACCGGCGCATAGTCGTCCCCCGGCCGGATATTGGCGGGCGGGAGGCCATATTGAAAGTGCACACCGCGCCGATCCCCCTCTCCTCCGATGTGGACCTGAAGGTCATAGCCCGGGGCACCCCCGGCTTCACCGGGGCGGACCTGGCCAACCTTTGCAACGAAGGCGCCCTGCTGGCCGCCCGGGAAGACGCCACCATGGTGACCATGCAGCACTTCGAGCGGAGCAAGGACAAAGTGCTTATGGGGGCGGAGCGGCGCTCCATGATAATCAGCGACAAGGAAAAGAAGACCACGGCGGTGCACGAGGCGGGACATGCCCTGGTGGCGGTTCTGCTGCCCGGGGCCGACCCTATCCACAAGGTCACCATCATCCCCAGGGGCCAGGCCCTCGGGCTGACCCAGCAATTGCCCGTGGATGAAAAACACACCCACTCCCGCGATTACCTGCTCAACCAGCTGGTGATCCTCATGGGGGGGCGCGTGGCCGAAGAGATCGTGCTGGACCAGAAAACCACCGGCGCCAGCAACGATATCGAACGGGCGACCCAGCTGGCCCGGAAAATGGTTTGCGAGTGGGGGATGAATGACGACCTGGGCCCGGTGGCCTATGGCCAGAAGGAGGAGCAGATCTTCCTGGGCCGGGAGATCGCCCAGCATCGCGATTACTCGGAAAGCACCGCCATCGCCATCGACAAGGCGGTGAACAGCCTGGTCACCGAATCCCACAACAAGGCCCGAGCCATCCTGGTGGAAAGACGGGCCGTGCTGGACAAGCTCACGGAGATATTGCTCGACGTGGAGGTGATAGACGGCGACGATATCCAGCGGGTACTGGAAGAGGATGTCAATGGCGGCCCCCTGCCCCGGGATGATGAACCCGTGGAGAACGGGCCTTCCGTCGCGGCGGATCATGCGCCGGTGGAAGGGAACAGCCCCGGCAGTGATGAGAGGAAAAAAGAACGGCCCCGACGGCCAGAGGATAGCGGCCTGGAGGGTTATGGCGGTATGCATACCCCCGCCCTGCCATAGCACTGACAGCGCCAGTTGATCGATAATGGAACTTTGCGCCACTTCGCCACGAAACGCCGGGTCATGATTGTGCGGATGTATCGATGAAAATCCTCCTCACCAACGACGACGGCATCAACGCCGAAGGTATCCGCGCCTTCAAGATAGCGCTCCGGGATATTGCCGAAGTCACCGTGGTGGCGCCGGAGACGGAGATGAGCGCCGTGGGGCACTCCATCACCCTTTCCGACCCCTTGCGGGTGCGGGAGGTCCGCCACAACGGCGAGGTCTTCGGCCTGGCGGTCAACGGCACTCCCGCCGACTGTGTGAAAATCGCCGTCCGGGCCATCCTGCCCGAGCCGCCGGACATGGTGGTCTCCGGGATCAACCACGGCCAGAACGTGGCCACCAACATCATATACTCCGGCACGGTCTCCGCCGCCACCGAAGGAACCATACTGGGGATCCCGTCCGTGGCGGTGTCCCTGGCCTCCTTCACCAAAACCGATTTTTCCGTGGCGACGGATTACGCCATCCGGATCATCAGGAAGGTGGCGGGCCAGGAGCTGCCGCCGGACACTTTGGTGAACGTCAACATCCCCGCCGTGTCCGCCGGGGAGGTGAAGGGAATCAAGGTTTGCCGCATGGGGATGAGCAAGTTCAAGGAAGTGTTCGAGCGCCGGGTGGACCCGCGCAACCGGGAATATTTCTGGCAGGGGGGGCAGATGGAATTCAACCCCCAGGATGAGGAAACAGACATCCACTGGCTGTCGCGCAACTGGGTGACCGTCACCCCCATCCATTACGACCTCACCCATTACAAACTGATGGAAAGCATGCTCAAATGGGAAATCAACGGCTGACCGGCGAGCCGACCACGGGTCGCGTATGAAATTCATAGTCACTCCTTCACCCCTTGGCGGATCTATCACTGCCCCTGCGTCCAAGTCCCACACTATCCGCGCGGTGTTCATCGCCGCCCTGGCCCAGGGACGCAGCGTCATCCTGAACCCTCTTGATTCCGCCGATGGACGCTCCGCCTTGTGCGCCGTGGCCGGGATGGGGGCGGATGTGGAGGTGGCCCCAGGCAAGTGGACCATAGACGGGGTGGGGGGCCATATCCAGGCGCCCGCATGCCCGGTGGACGTGGGCAACTCCGGCACCACGGCAAACTTCGCCCTCTCCATGGCGGCCCTGGGCATAGCCCCCATATACCTGACCGGCGACGAGCAGACCCTGGCCCGGCCGGTGGCCCCGCTTTTGGATGTGCTCTCCTCTTTCGGCGCCAGGATAACCTCCAACAAAGGGATGTTGCCCGCCAGGGTGGAAGGCCCCATGGACGGCGGCGCCGCCAGGGTGGACGGGTCCACCTCCCAGTATCTTTCCAGTCTTCTGATCCATCTGCCCCTGGCGCCCAGGGATAGCCAGCTTACCGTCCCCTCCTTAAATGAAAAACCCTACGCCGACATGACCCTACGATGGCTCGATGACATGGAAATCGAATATGAGCGGGAGGGATATGAATTGTTCCGGGTGCGGGGAAGGCAGTCATACCGCTGCTTCACCCGGCTGGTTCCCGGCGATTTCTCCTCCGCCACCTTCTTCGCCTGCATGGGGGCCATTCCGGGGAACAGTGTCTCCATCCGCGGGCTGGACTTCGACGATTCCCAAGGGGACAAGGCGGTGTTCGATTACCTGGAGGCGATGGGCGCCTCCGTGGACCGGGGGATGGAGGATGTGCGGGTCACCGGCGGCGAGCTTATAGGCGCCCGGCTGGATCTGAACGCCACTCCGGACGCCCTGCCCGCCATGGCGGCGCTGGCGGCCATGGCCCAGGGAACCACCGAAATCGTCAATGTGCCCCAGGCGAGGATAAAGGAAACCGACCGGATCGCCGTCATGGCCGAGGAGCTGGCGAAGATGGGGGTGGATATCGAGGAGCGTCCCGATGGGCTGGTGATCCGCGGTGGCGGAATCAAAGGGGCCAAGGTGCGAAGCCATGGCGATCACCGGGTGGTGATGAGCCTGGCGCTGGCCGCGTCCCGGGCGGACGGCCCAGTCACCATCCAGGCCGCCGAGGCGGTGGACATC
>JAOUPQ010000033.1 GCA_029879765.1 Nitrospinota bacterium
TCCATGGCCGTCGGGCCCTGGTGACGATGGCCGCCTCCTCACAACTATTAGGATTCCAGCCACACGAATGCCCATTAGCGGAAGGCATGCGCGCATGCAGCTGTGTCGCGGAAAATCCGGAATGAAATCAGGGATGGCAGGGGGAAGCCTTGGGTGAAGAATAATTGGTAGCGGGGGCAGGATTCGAACCTACGACCTTTGGGTTATGAGCCCAACGAGCTACCGGACTGCTCCACCCCGCACCAGATGAATTAAGGATCATATCGCAACTTGGGGCTATTGTCAAAGCTTCTGTTGCGCAGGGGAAAATAAATCTGGCGGTTCATGGGGAAACAGCGGGAACCAGGGGGCCATCCACTTCCCCAGCCGTGGCCATGGCCGCCTGATAAGCTTCACGGGTCATGGTCAGGCGGACTTCGTCGAAGGCCAGCCCGGCCTTCCCCAGAAACTCCACCCGAAACTCCACTCCATCCACCCTGGGTTCTTCTATGGTGAACGGCAGCTCGAACTCCACCCACTGCCCTGCCTTGCCGAAATCGGCCCCGGCCAGAGTCCGCCGCGAAATAATCCTTTTCCCGGCTTCCGCCGCCACCTCCAGCGTCGCCAGGTCTCCTTGCGACAGGGCGCCGGTTTTCAGCCGGAATGTGGCGGCATACTCTCCTTTGTACAAGGTGGCGTAGGGGCCGGAAGCCAGATATCCAGCGGGATGGAGGCCAGGGAGAGCCCGCCGGGCGGCGCCGTGGTTGGACGATTCATCCGGAACCATCAACCAGGTTCCCTTCCCCATCACACGCGCGGGGAACCGGCCTCCATGGTCCAAGAGCATTTGATAATCCCCCTCCTTGCGGGCGCCTCGCTGGAAAACATATACCCCGTCCTCATATCGGATCACTGCATATCCCGGTTCCGTCAGCAGGAGCCGCATGACCATGGGGTGTATATCCTCCCACAAGATCGGCTCCTCCACAGGAGGATTCGTGTCGATCACAATGTATTCCACCTGCCGGGCGCCGAAGGGGTATTTGTCGAAACCCCGGAAAAGAAACGCGTTGGGGTTGTGCAGCGCCAGGGTGTATGGCCCCTGCCCGATGACCGCCGAGGCGTGGCGGGGGAGGGTGTCCAGCGTCTTTTGGGCGCTGGCGGCGTGGGCGGCAAGCCGGGGGTCGAAATACCGGGTATGATCGCCAGAGAGGGGAGGCAAGGCGCCCGCCGTGGAGCCGAAATAGAACGAAAGAATAAACATGTATACACATATCAAAAAAACGCCACGGCTGGATACCGTCTCCCATTTTGTAGATTTGAATGGAGCAAGGGTCAGGAACAGAAATAACGCGATGATAAAGATGATCGTTGGCCGGAAAGGATCGTTCAAGTATATACGCGTTCCCGCCAGAGTGAAGTCGAAGGGGCCGACGAGCATATATGCGAATACACCGATTCCCTGAACCAGCGCCCCCAACCCGAACAGCGCCGATAATGCGCCCAATATTCTTCCCCCCTCCTCCGGGCGGATGGAGCCGACACCAGTGGCGGCGAGCCATTGCCGGATATTGGACAGCCCCAGCACGAACCCCAGCGCCCAGAAGGGAACCACCAGGAAAGGGTAGTGGAACTCCAGTCCCCATCTGGCCGGATGGTTGTTCAGCAGAAGCGACAGGGTGGGGAAGGCCATCAGCAGCAGCCCGGACAGGGTGGCGAAGGGGAGATAGGCGTATTGCGTCGCCAGTTCCGTCCATGCCGCCGCCCGCTCCGGGTGGAAGATCATGGAGAGGGAGTAGATGGGAGCGTGGAAAAAGTTTTTAACCACATCCCATGGCGTGGCCCCCAGCCAGGAGTAGCTGCTGAAATACATGTAATCCCCGGCCAGTCCCGCTTCCAGAGGGTCCGCCCGGAAATATGGGAACACCAGCTTCATCAGCGCAAGAAAGTATACCGTGGCCGCCGCGCAGGTCATGGCGCCATACAGCCATCGGCGCTGCCACAGGGCGATGTATACCCCGATGGAGAAGAGGATCAGCGCCGAGTCCTCCCTGCAACTGAGAAGGAGGGCGGCGAACAGGATGAACCACCTCCACCGCCCCCGGGAGGCGCAGTGGAACGCGGACAACGCGAAGAGCCCCACGTGGGCCGCCTCGTGGTAGTCGAACAGCACAGCCATGTGGAGCCTGGAGTTGAGAAGGTACGCCAGCGCCACCAGCAGGGCCGTGTCCCTGCCCAGGCGATCTTTGGCGATGAGGTACAGCGGAACCGCCGCCAGCGCCGCGGAGAGAGCCTGCCAGAAATAGATGAACCAGAAGGAATCGCTGAACAAGTAGAACGCCGTCAGGACCAGGATGATGGGGGAGAAGTGGTCGCCCCACATGTTCTGGACCCGCGCGCCGGTGGAGAGCATGAAGGCGCCATGGGCGGTGTTGTATGCGGCGGAGTCGATATGCCCCAGATCCCCCATGGAACTTAGCATCACGCTCCAGCGCGCGTGGGATAGATAGGTGAACCATGCGGTGAAGGCTATGATGGCTATAAGAAGAACAGCTTCGCGCCAGCGACTTTGCGGCGCTGTGGGCTCCTGCTCGATCACGGTTTCATCCGGGTTCTCCATTGCGCTTTTAAAAATATGCCGTTTCGTCGATATCCGGTTTCTTTGGCGGAGGTGGCAGCAGATCGACAGCTAATTCAAGACACTTGTCCGCAACCGGATCTTGACCTTTTATCAGCTTTTTCAACTTGGGAAGTAATTCCCTAGGCATAAATTCGGCTGTTCCACCTGGATAACCCACTTTATCCAGCAATATTAAGTACAAGGCCAAGGCCCTGTTTAGAGGGCTTTGGTACGGATCAAACATTATGATAGTAACCGTGTAATCAAAATGGCTTGCAGATCGCCACTGTACATTTGCATTACGATCATATTCAATATCCAACTTGCCATCCATGCCAAGTTGCTGGTAATAGTCGGTTTTTATCTTTCTGATCTTAATTTCCTCGCACGATTTGATCTGTGAAATGGAATTGAGCGCCACATCAATTTGTTTTAGAATCCTCTTGTGACGCTGAAAAGTCTCCTCGTCTATATGTTTTAGATCATAAAACCGGTTCAAATACCTCTCCATTCCCGGGACAATACTAAATGCGCAAATAGCCAAGAAACATCGTAAGGCGCTTATTTCTCTCGGAATTTCTTCCTTTTTATTTGGCAAAGTGTGAATATGAATATAGTCCCAGGCTCCATGAGGTCCCCATAAATCCAGATCAGGAAAATTAAGAGGATCGCTTCTGGATCCATCGTTTAACAAAGACAATAGCGCTTCCATTTGCCTTTTGTATTCAGGTATATCCGTAAGAGACAATTTCCAGAAATAATAAGTTGAGCTCAAATCATGGAATTGAGCGTTGGCGGAACTTAAATGAATTCTTCTCTTTCTTTTTGTTCTTTCGTGCAAACTTTTAAATTGGCTCATGGATTCTTATTATTTGGCTGATTGATTATCCATCCTGCGTCACATCTATAATTGCTCAGCCGCCAGACCCCTGCTCAGGAGACCCTTATCCCCGATGGAGTCTCCTTTTCCGGCGCCACCAGCGTCAGTGTCTCCCCGTCGTTCACCGCCAGCAGCATCCCCTGCGACTCGATCCCCTTGAGTTTCCGCGGGGCCAGGTTTTCCACCACCACCACGGTCTTGCCGGGCATCTGCTCGGCGGTGTAGCTTTTGGCGATACCGGCCACGATCACCCGTCGCTCCCCGCCGATCTCCACGGTAAGCTTGAGCAGTTTGTCCGCCTTCTTCACCTTTTCCGCCTCCAGCACTTTGGCCGTCACCAGGCGGACCCTGGCAAAATCGTCATACTCGATCAAATCGCTGGCGGGGGATCCGCCAGTGGGCGAGGGCTGCTTCTCCCCGGCTTTGGCGGCGGCGGCCAGGGTGGCTTCCACGATCCGGTCGGCGGCTTTCATATCCACCCGTTCGGCCAGCCGTTCGAACTCGCCGATGGTGTGGTCCGTCAGGGCCTTCTTGTGGTCCTCCCAAACCATCGGATCGATGGCCAGCATCTTCTCCGTCCTGGCGGCGAATCGGGGGATCACCGGCTTCAGGTATAGCGCGATCAGCCGGAAGGCGTTGACCCCGGCGGAGAGGACCTGGCGTTGTTTCTCCGGATCATCCTTAAGCTCCCACGGCTTGGCGTGGTCTATAAAGACGTTGGCCGCGTCGGCGATCCCCATGATCAGCTTCAGGGCGCGCCCGAACTCCAGAGCGTCGTAGCACTCGGCGATCTTTTCCCCCTGGGCCATGGCCTCCTCCACCAGCCTGGCTCCGTCGTCGGCGAGGGCGCCGAGGCGGTTTTCCAGCTCCTTGTTCTTGTTGAGGATGCTCACCGTCCGGGAGCCGAGGTTGGCCACCTTGTTCACCAGCTCCGCGTTGACGCGGAAGACGAAGTCCTGGAAGCTCAAGTCCAGATCGTCCTCGCTGTTCCGCAGCTTGCTGGCGTAGTAATATCGCAGAGTTTCCGGGTCCATATGGTCCAGGAAGGTCCGCGCGTTGATGAAAGTGCCTTTGCTTTTGGACATCTTCTCCCCGTTGACGGTCAGGAAGCCGTGGACGTGCACCTTGTCCGGGATGGAGAATCCGGCGCCGGTGAGCATGGGAATCCAGAAGAGGGTGTGGAAATACTTTATGTCCTTGCCGATGAAGTGGCGGATCTCCGCCTTCTGGCCGCGCCACAGGTCGTCCAGGCTCTGGCCGTTTTTATCCGCCCAGTTTTTTGCGGAGGATATGTAGCCGATGGGCGCGTCGAGCCAGACATAAAAATACTTGTCCTCCTCGCCGGGGATCTTGAACCCGAAATATGGCCCATCCCGGGAGATGTCCCACTCTTTAAGTCCCTCCTTTAGCCAGGTGGACAGAAAGTTCTTCACCTCCTGCTGCAGGGCGTCGCCTTCCATGAATTTTTCAAGGGCTGGCAGGTAGTCCGCCACACGGAAGAAATAGTGGCGCGTATTCCTGCGCACCGGCGGGGCGCCGCACATGGAGCAGCGGGGGGAGATCAGCTCCGTCGGTTCATAGTGGGCGCCGCAGGCTTCGCACACATCGCCATACTGGTCCTCCGCCTTGCAGCGGGGGCAGACGCCGCGCACGAACCGATCCGGCAGGAACATCTTGTCGGTATCACACCAGGACTGCTCCACCTCGCGCTGGGTGATGGAGCCGGCCTCCTTGAGCTTTAAAAACACCTCCTCGGCCAGTTGTTTGTTCTCCGGAGAGTTGGTGGAGTGGTAGTTGTCGAACTCGATGAGAAAATCGGAAAAGTCGCGGATATGCTCCTGGTGGAACCGCTCGATCACCGCCTCCGGGGTGGTTCCTTCCTTCCTGGCGCGGATCATGATGGGGGCGCCGTGGGTGTCGTCGGCGCAGAAGAAGAGGCATCGGGCGCCGCGCATTTTCCTGTAGCGGACGTAAATATCGGTCTGGATATATTCCAGCAGGTGGCCGATGTGGATCGAGCCGTTGGCGTATGGCAAGGCCGCCGTGACGACCTGGGTTTTCTCCGGCATGGTTATATAGCCGCTCCTTTAAAGTTGATGCGCAGGGAAAGGTTATTATCAAGCTGGGCCAAAATCAAGGCAAGCTGAAAGTTGGGGGGGCGCTCGATGTGTGTTGGCTTTGTATGCTATCATGCTAGAATCATACCTTCATCAAATGGCGAGGGGGAGAGGTGTCCAGGATAGAGAAGAGCAAGGGGAATAGCGAGATTGTTTCCCCCGAGCAGTCTTTCGACAGCATCGTCAAAAACCTGGAGCTGATTGCCGGGACAGATGAAGTAAAGAAAGAGATTGTCTCCACTATTGTCGATATCCTGAGCGTCGAGACCAAATACCCGAAATACCAGCTCAAGCCCGTTGTCAAGCTCCTCTTCCCCTATGTGGGCAGATGGGGAAAGGGCATGGTCGAGGAAAACAAGTGGGTGGTGTTAAATTCTCTATGGCTCCAGAGCCTCCTCCCCACGATTGAGAAATACCTGAAAAAGAGCGTCAAAAAAATCAAAGCCGAAATCGCCGCCAGGGAAGCGGCCCAGGGCAAACGCTCCTCCCTGGATGTGGAGGATTTGGACCTGTTGTCCACCGACCGTCGGGCGCTGTTGGAAATCCTACGGAACCAGGAAGTCATGGCGCAGGCGGACCAGCAGACCGCAAGCCAATTCCTGGCCGAGCTAAAGACCATAAGCCAACGGCTGGAGCGCCCCCTCCCTTTGACGATTCCATCCAAGCCAGAGAACGCCAGGGACGAATACGCCTTGTCCTATAACGAACGGCGGTCGCAATTCCATGGCCGTGAGGGGGAGATGAGCGACCTGAAGGCGTTCCTGGACTCGGAGGGGATGGTCCGCTGGTGGCTGATATGGGGCGGCGGCGGCAGCGGCAAAAGCCGCCTGGCCTTGGAGTTCACGCTCTCCCTCCAATACTCTGGGTGGCGCGCGGGATGGTTCAAAAGCGCACACGGCCTGCATGAGTATGTGATCGACAAGGGGTGGCGGCCCGATTGCCCCACCTTTATCGTCATCGACTACGTAGCCGGCCGGGCGGAGAGCGTCGCCAGGGCCATCACCCATCTGGAACAAAACAGAGATTCATTGAAGCACCCCGTGCGGCTGCTCCTGCTGGAAAGGGAAGGGCTGGATACTGCCCCCTGGGCCAGGCAATGGGCCACGGGCAGCGACATAATCCACCTGATGAGCGCATTGCACAAGAATCAGGATCGGGAGATCGGCCGCATCACGGACGATGATCTGTGGGCCATCGTCCACTCCTTCGCCCCGGACAACAAGAACAGGAAAGGGACTCTGGAAGCCCTGAGCCGGATGGATGAACAAAAGCGCCCCCTGTTCGCCATGCTCACCGGCCTGGCCATGCAGGAGGGGAAAGACCCAATGGGCTGGAGCCGGGAGGAAATACTGGGCTGGTTCATGGACCGGGAGGAAAATCTATTCTGGAAGCGCGACAAGGTGACAGAGGGGGACAAGCTTCTGCTGGCGCTGGCGACGATCTGCGGCGGGATCGAACTGGAGGGGGACCAGCCGAAGACTCTGGGCGAAATGCTGAATGAATCAGATCTTGACCGGTATCGGGCCATGACCGGCCAGCCGAGGGAAGAAGGCCGCCGTCGCCGCGCTCCGCTGACGCCGGATATCGTGGGGGAGTATTTCGTCCTGCGGCTTTTCGATGAAATGGACGATGGAAAACCCAGCAACAAAAAAGCGTGGGAGGATATCCTGACCACCGCGCTGGACCTCCGGAGCGAGTGGGATGAGTTCTTCTCCAGGTTGGTCGAGGATTTCCTGAAAGATGAGAGGGCGGACCGGTTATTCGAATTGATGGAAAATCGGATGGACGGCAGGGAAATGGACGGTCATACAGTAAGTTTCCTGTTTGCCTTTGCGTTTCGCCTGATCGCCGCCGGCAAGCTTGACCGAGCGGAGAGGATAATGGGTGTATTGTCCCACCTGGAATCCCGCATGTCACCGGGCGCCAGTGTGATTGCCAAGCATCATTCAATGCTTTCTTCAAATCTGGTTATCGCGTTCGGCGAAGCGGGAAAACCGGAAGTGGGGGAGAGGATATACCGGGAGTTGGTAGATCTGGCGGGTAAGTACAAAGAGGAACCGGAACTAAGGATGACGCAAGCCAGGGCGGCGTTCAATCTGGTTATCGCGTTTGGCGAAGCGGAAAAACCGGAAGAGGGGGAGAGGATATACCGGGAGCTGGTAGATCTGGCGGCAAAATACGAAAAAAAACCGGAAATAAGGCTGAACCAAGTCAAGGCGGCGGTCAAAATGGTTCTCGCATTCGGGGATGCGGGAAAACCGGAAGAGGGGGAAAGGATATACCGGGAGTTGGTAGATCTGGCGGGTAAGTACAAAGAGGAGCCGGAACTAAGGTTGAACCAAACCAATGCGGCGGTCAATATGGTTTTCGCGTTCGGCGATGCGGGGAAGACCGATGAGGGGGAGAGGATATACCGGGAGATTGAAAAACTGGCGGTAAAATACGAAAAGGAGCCGGAAATCAGGCTACGGCAAGCCAGGGCGGCGGTCAATCTGGTCACCGTGTTCTGCAAAGCGGGAAAACCGGAAGAGGGGGAGAGGATATACCGGGAGTTGGTTGCCCTGACGGAAAGATACGAAGAGGAACCGGAAATAAGGCTGACCCAAGCCGAGGCGGCGTTCAATCTGGTCTTCGTGTTCAGCAAAGCGGGAAAACCGGATGAGGGGGAGAGGATATACCGGGAGCTGGTAGATCTGCTTGGAAAATATCCTGACGACAGGGGACTGGATATTGCCAGAGAAGAGTTATCGAAATTAATAAAGTTACTGGGTGACCAGTCGGCATAGCCCCCTTTCCATGGCAACCAGTTGACAAATGTGGAATTGTTCAAGATAATCGTTGGAACGTGGGAGGGCGGCTTGCCACCCCGCATTTGGGTGTACACATTGGCTGTGGAAAATGACGTTAAATTTGAGTCGTATTAAATCAAGCTCCGTAAAGCTGATGGGGGCCGTCTTGTTCTCCGTTCTTCTTTTGCCCCATCCCATCGCCGCCGAGCAGGATAAAATAACCCTCAATGAAAAGGGGTTCACCTCCAGCCAGGTGTGCGGCAAGTGCCACACCCAGATATACCAGAGCTGGAAGGAGTCCATGCACGCAGGGTCGGTGACCGATCCTGTGTTCCAGGCGTCCTACATGATGGCCTATTTCAAAAAAGGCCCCGCCACCGCCAAGCTTTGCCTGCGGTGCCACGCTCCCACATCGGTGATGACAAAAGACTATGACCTGACCCACGAGCTGCCCGGGGAGGGGATCACCTGCGACTTCTGCCATAGCCTGAAAGATGTGAATCTGGACAATCCGGACAATCCCTTCGTTTTGGATGTGGGGAAGGTCAAGCGAGGCCCGAACATCAAAGGGGATGTGAAGGTCCACGACGTGGAATACTCCCAGCTGCATTCCAGCGCCAGGATCTGCGCCTCCTGCCATGAATATCGCCCCAACGGCGTGCCGGTGATGACCACATACAGCGAGTGGAAGGAGAGCATTTATGCCGAGCAGGGGACCAACTGCCAATACTGCCATATGCCGGAGTCCATGGGCGAGATATCGAAGAACGTGCCCGGCCCGAGGGAAGGGAAAATATTCAACCACAACCTGGCCGGGGGTCATTCCGTCATCCAGCTAAAAAAGGCGCTGGCCCTGAAAATCACCGGTGTGACCCGCCAGGAGGACCGGATGACCGTGAAGGTGGACCTGACGAACCAGGGCTCGGGCCACAGAGTGCCCACCGGCATCCCCACCCGCAAGCTGGTGCTTTATTGCGAAGTGAAAGTGGGGGAGGGGAAGGTTTATCGGGAGCAGGTGGTGTATGAGAAGGCCATATTCAACTCCCAGGGCCAGGAGCTTGTCCACGATTCGGACATAATGCTGGGCCTGGGGTCTTTCGTGGCAAAGGACAACAGGATCTATCCCAAAGAGACCAGGCAGGAGACCTTCACCTTCTTCATTCCAAAGGGGAAGGAGGCCCTGGTCACGGCGTGGGTGGATTATCTGTATCAGCCGGTGATCCTGCAACCGACGGAGATGCGGGTGGAGATGAACCTGGACAGCGTGATTTCCACTCCTTGATTTATGACGACAGAAGGATATAGATGAGCAGCGACACTTCCACCGAAGGAATGGACGGGACCAGGCGCGGATTTTTCGCGACCATGGCGCTGGCTTTCTTCGGGTCGGTCAGCGCCCTGGGGTTTGCATACCCTCTGGGGATGTACCTTTGGCCCCGGGAGCGCAAAGTCAAAGGGGCCGGTGAGCGGTCCATGAAAATTCCGTTGTCGGACGTGCCCATTGGCGAGGCGCGGTTTGTCCGGTTTCTGGGCAAGCCCGCTGTTGTGGTGCGCCCCAACGAGCAACAGGTCATCGCCCTTTCTCCCATCTGCCCCCATCTTGGCTGCATTGTGAAATGGCGGGAGAAGGAGAAGGAGTTTTTATGCCCCTGCCATGGCGGCAGGTTCGACTCCAAGGGAATCGTGCTCGGCGGGCCGCCTCCTTTCCCGTTGCCGCCATTTTCCTCCAGCGTGGAAGCCGAATATATCGTTATCAAGGAAGTGTGAGATGGATATAGAAACCCTTCATCTGGGCCCCATAAAAATAAAGAACAAGATCGCCATCCGCCTCTTTTCCGCCCTGGACGACAGGCTGGGGGTGAAGGAGATCCTGGACGACGAGGTGTTCGAAAAGATCGTGCCCGCCCATCTGGGCTTCTGGTCCTGCTTTGGCGGCATCAGCTTCTTCCTCTTCATAAGCCAGGTCCTCACCGGCATGTTGCTGATGGTCTACTACGAGCCCACCATAGAAGAGGCCCACGGGACGGTGGCCATGATAATGAACGAGGTGCCCTTCGGGTGGCTGATTCGCGGGGCCCACGCCTGGGGCTCGAACCTGATGCTCGTCACCATCATGATCCATATGGTGAAGATATATGTAAGCGGCATATATAAACCCCCCAGAGAGCTTAACTGGGTGGTGGGGGTCACCCTCTTTTTGCTGACCCTGGGGCTCTCCTTCACCGGATATCTGCTGCCCTGGACCCAGCTTGCCTATTGGGCCACGGTGGTGGGCACGGAAACCCCGGCGGCCCTGCCCTATGTGGGGGAATATATCCGATACGCCATGCGCGGCGGCGAGGAGATCGGCCAGGTGACGCTCACCCGGTTCTTCGCCATCCATGTGATGCTCCTGCCGGTGATCACCGCCTCGGTGATCGGGCTGCACCTTATACAGATACGCCGACAGGGTATCGCGGGGCCGATGTGAGGACGATCGACAATGGCTGAGCAGACCCAATACACCAAGAAAAAAGAGTGCGAGGTGAAAGCCTTGCCGATGGAGGAGAAAAAGCGCCTGGTCCGCGAGGGGAAGGCCCACTGGTTCTTTCCCGGGCATATCATAGAACAGATCGTGCTGTGCGGCTTCGTGGTGCTGATTCTGATCACCCTCTCCACCGTGTGGCCGGCCCACCTGGGGGAGAAGGCGGATCCGTTCGACACTCCGGACCATATCAAGCCGGAATGGTATTTCCTGGCGGCCTATTATTCCCTGCGGCTGGCGGAATATACGGACTTCATGGGCGCCTGGGCGCCGAAGATCATGGGGATCGTGGCCCAGCAGGTCGCCGTGACCATCCTTATCCTGGTTCCGTTCCTCGACCGCAATGTGAACGAGCGACGCCCCGGCAAACGCCCCATCGCCATCGCCCTGGGGATCCTGGCGGCGCTGATGGCCATCGTTTTCACCATCCTTGGCGCTGTGGTGTGATCAATAGCCAGGGTCCCTGGCTATCCTGATACAACGAACGCAGGCCATCCTGCCCCAAGCCAGCCTGACACAGGCCGCCGAGACAGCTGCAGGGAGCCATTCCTGGCGGGGAAGCTTCGCCATCAGGGAGTCGAAACCATCGGCGCCCATATTTCCAATCATTGACGCAAAATAGCCCACGATTTATTTTTGTGTATTACAATACCAGATGGCTCCAACGGCCGGGTTCTGGCGCATTTGGCGGAAATCAATACCATAAATTCTGAAGGTGGAGAAGATGCGGGCTTTAAGGAATCTGTTTAAGAAGAACAGGGAATGGGCGAACAAGGCGATAGAGGCTGATCCTGATTTTTTTACCAGGCTTTCCCAGGAGCAGAACCCGGAATATTTATGGATCGGCTGTTCCGACAGCAGGGTGCCGGCCAATGAGATCGTGGATCTTTCCCCGGGCAAGCTGTTCGTCCACCGCAACATCGCCAACCTGGTGATTCATACGGATCTCAACTGCCTGTCTGTGATTCAATACGCGGTGGATGTGCTCAATATCAAGCATATCATCGTATGTGGCCATTACGGCTGCGGCGGCATCAAGGCGGCCATGGACAAGCGGGAACATGGCCTGATCGACAACTGGCTTCGCAACATCAAGGATGTCTACCGCTATCACCAGGTCCAGATCGATTCTTTGACGGATAAAAAGGAGAAATACGATCTGTTGTGCGAGCTGAATGTGTTGGAGCAGGTCTCCAATGTCTGTCATACGACCATTGTGCAGAACGCGTGGAAATCGGGGAAGAAACTGGCGGTCCACGGGTGGATATACAGAATCGAGGATGGGATATTGAAGGATCTGAACGTCTGCATCACCAACCGGGACGAGATATCCAGGATCCATCGGATGAAGTGAGCGGATATCCACCGCCCATGCCCTTGCCGGGGCCTTCTGTCTTATCGGGTCAGCAACGGGCTGACCATTTTCCAGTATATATCCAGCCCCAGCTCCATGGCCCCTTTCGCCAGCCGCACGGCGCCACCACCGACCCTGGAGGGGAACATGAATATCTCCCCTGCCGCCAGCAGTCTGTTATCCGGCGCTTTCTTCGTCCGCATCACGGCCCGGCGCTTTTGCAGTATGGCGCCCATATCCCGCGCCACCATTCCCAGTCCCGCCAGCCATTCCCCCGCCTGCCCCTTGAACAACAGGAACAGCGCCTGGGCCATCTCGAAGAGCAATAGCGCCGGGGAGAGGAGAACCAGGCTGCGCAGGGAGTAGGCCTTGAGGATCAGGGTCCATCGCCCCTTTATCTGGTATCGCAACCTTTTCGGGTTGCGGCCCGGCTTTTCCAGATGGTATATCTTCGCCGCGGGAACCTGTTCCACCAGCGCTCCGGAGACGGAGACACGATAAGTGAATTCCCCATCGTCATAGCCGAAGATGAAGTCCTCATCAAACCCGCCAAGGCCCAGCGCCACGTCCCGTTTCACCATCATGATCCCTCCGGAGCCGCAAACGGAGGTGAAAGGCTCCATGCTCAGCCCCTCCGGCAGCTTCTCGTGCCGCAGGCTGATGATTCCGAAACAGACGTAGTGCAGCCCCGCGCCGTTGGAATACACCTGGTCGCGCTGGTTGAAATCGAGCACCATGGGGGTGGCCACCGCCGTGTCCTGGTTCGCCTCCAGCCGTTCCACCAGCAGGGCCAGGCAATCGGGGGCCAGCTCTATATCGTTGTCGGAGACGAAAACGTAGGGATGGGTGGCCTGGGAAAGGATCCTGTTCCGGGCGGCGTTGGGGCCCATGTTCCTCGGCTGGATGAAGAGCCGGACATCGGGGAACTTCTCCCGGATAATCTGCGGACTATGGTCCGAGGAGCAGTCATCCACCACCATAATCTCCAGCAACCCATTGTAATCGCTGTTGTAAACAGCCCGCAAAGTGTTTTCGATAACCTCCGCGCCGTTGAAATTGATGAACCCGATGGTTATGGGGGGGTGAGTGGACATGGGGCTACACCTTAGAAATGACATTAACAGGCATGTGACAACTCCTTATATTTGCAGGGCAAATGTGCAAAAATAGCGTTGACATGCCGGAAAATGCGGAATATAATGTATACATTCTGTTGAATAATTTACCTTTCACTGGGCGCGTGTTCCTTTATAAAGAGCCATATTACATGAAGATGGCTCAAATATACAGCAAGAGGTCGTGATGAAATTTTCCGCCAGCAATCTGACCATTATACTGTCCTTACTTATTGCCATAGCTCTTATTCCCGCATGTGGCCGCAGCAGCAGGCCGGGGATCATAGGGCAGGGAACCGCCACAGGACCGAAAGGGTCCAACCCCTCTTCGCCATCGCCCAGCACAGGATGCGGCGCCCAGCACAGGATGGGGAGTTATGTGCCGGTGTTCACATATTCATATTGCGACAAGATAGACACAGTACATATCGACAGGGATACCGTCGGCGCCGGTGGGGAGCCTCTGGGGTCGAAAAGCATGGACCGGGGGATGCTCTCTTTTCAGCTGACGAATATGACCAATGGGAAAATCACCGACCGGGAGACCTTTGGAGTGTTTTTTAACGCTGACGGGAACTCCAACAGGGAAGTGAATTGGCAATGGATGTCCTACGCCGTGGGAGGGGGCGCCATCCAGTCCCGACTCATAATTCAAAGGTTCGATGGCTCCTGCCCCGGATTTTGCGAAAAATCGTACATTACAGACGACCTGCAGTTTGAAAGCTCCACGGAAGTATTCAATTTCAGTTGCGGTTGGGACACCCAGATCGGGAGCGTCTGGTGCGAAATAACCAAGGAAGGCGACCCCTCGTTCAATATTCGGGCCGACAATGAAACCATGGGTCCTTACAATACCTTAAGATACATAGGCGTCGGCCGGAACGCTTTCGAGGGCCCTTATCCTGGATACGATGGCACCGTCTCCAAAGTCGTCCTGACGGTCTTCAATTAACCCCCCGCGGGGCTGGCGCCCCGCCTTCTCGCCTCCCCGAAGGTCTGTTTTTCCCGGTGGGAATATCCAAGAAATTATTTGACATGGCTTGATGCAACTAAGTAACATTGATTGATGTTTGGTATCAAATCACAAATACCCGTTTTTATTTTGGAATATGACAAAATTGAATATTTTTTCAAGGGGATTTATGCGTAATAGAATTTTTTTAACATCCGGCCTTTTTATTATTGTGGCGCTCGCCGGGATTATATCCGGGTGCAACTCCGGAGGTGGCGGCGGATCCACCGATAACGGCGGCAAAACCGCCACACCCTGCGGCCCGGATCAACAACTGAAGGAATACACCGCCGCCTGGCTTTATTACAACTGCGGGCCTTTCGATAATGTGTACATTTATCCCCATCAGCAGGACATGAACGGCGTAGCTCTGGGAGCCACCAAGGTGGGCAAGGGGATGGTTTCCCTGAAATACACAGGCTTGCTGAATGAATTCATATATCGAACCCCCGTTCCCACCTTCGGCCTTTTCTTCATGGCCTACGGCAACAACCAGCAGGAGGTGAACTGGCAGTGGTTCTCCTCTCGCATCACCACCGACGCCATTCTCTCCACCCTCAGGTCGCAAAGGTTTGACGGCAACTGCCCCGGCCAGGATAAATGCGAGAAGAACGAGTCCACCACCAAGGTGCAATTCCTGGACGACAGGGTCGTGTACCAGTGGGATTGCTGGTGGGATGACACAGATTCCTTGTTGGGAATCATCCAGTGCACTGTCACGGATGTCACAAACAAACGAAGCATAGTCACGCTCTCGGTCCAGACCGTGGGAGCCTACAACGGTCTTTCATATATGGGCTTTGGGAAAAACGCCTTTGACGGGATATATCCGGGATACTACGGGGTTGTGTCGGATCTGAAGATCACAATATTTCAGTGAGCGATCAAGCCCCCCGCTCCGCTCCGTCCGGCTGCCAGATGTCAGCCATGGTTGTGTCCATGGCCCGACTTTTAAACAAATAAAAAATACAGGTACTTGATATGAGCAGAAGAATTTTCAGGAACATTCTATCTCTGGCTTTGGTTTTTTCAGTTCCGCTCATGGTCGGCTGTTCTGGTGGGGGTGGTTCCTCCCCGGAAACCCCGGTGGACCCCAACGCCACTCCATGTGGCCCCACTCAGGCCATGGCGGGCAAATCCGCCGTGTGGATTTACTACCAGTGCGACCAGGCGGACACCATCGTGGTGACCAACGAAACCCTCGATTCCAGAACTGGCGTCGCCCTGGGCGACAAGCCAGTAAAGCGCGGCATGCTCTCCGTCCGCTACCGGGGGCTGGATAACTACAGGTTTGGAGGTGTCGAAACCTTCGGCGTGTTCTTTGAGGCCGGAGGAAGGGCGCACAACTGGAAAGTCAACTGGCAATGGTTCGCTTTCGCCCTGGGCGCAGGCGTCATACAAAACGAACTGGTCATCCAGCGGTTTGACGGCACGTGCGATCCAAAACCGTTCTGTGAATCCCACTCCTCCACCCTGGATCTGCAGTTTTTCAAGGACACGGATATTTATCAGTGGGACTGCTGGTGGAACACCGACGTCAACAAGGTCAGTTGCACGGTGGTCAACACCACAGGGGATCCCAACCAGATCACCCTGGAAAACAAACCCATGGGACCATACAACCAGCTGCGCTATATCGGCGTGGGGAAGAGCGCTTATTATGAGCATACCTATCCCGGTTTCGATGGTATAGTTTCCGACTTCAAGGTGACGATATTCAACTGACGCATTGAGCGATATTCTGGGCCCGAGGCTTCCTGGCTTCGGGCCTTTTTTTATGCGGGGATGGCGTGGTATTGCGCATTACCGCAAGTCTCGCTTTCACTGTCCCCTCCGGCAAGCGATCCGTCAAGGATTCGCTTGAACACTTGAAACGCCACTCTTTTGTTGTCTGCTCCCCGGTGGGGGGGGTAACATGGCGATTAAAGCGATTCCCCGGCCACGCCACGCCAGGGAATGCGACAGAGCCCATGCATGGAGTGAATGTATGAAAATATTATCCGCCGTCCTTCCCGCGACAGGA